>JAGQVR010000228.1 GCA_020437875.1 Flavobacteriales bacterium | reverse complement strand
TGCCAGTGCCGCCGTCGCGGCCAGGGAGGTTGCAGCGAATGAAGAACCGGACGCGGTGCAGAGGCTCTGATCAGGTCCGGCCGCAGCCGCAGGGGCCGTGCCATCGAACCGTGTGATGGTCACCTGCGAGGTGGTGATACCGTTGGCGCAAGGGCCATTGTTGAGCGTCCATTGGAACACGTTCGCCCCAACGGCCAGGCCGGAGACCGCACTGGTCGGACTGGAGGGGTTGGCGAAGGTGCCTGAACCGCTCACCACGGTCCAGGTACCGGTGGCCGGAGCAAGGGGGGCATTGCCCGCAAGTGTCGCATTGGTCGCACACACCTGCTGGGCCGGTCCTGCGTTCGCGTTCGGGCTCGCAGGGTTGAAGACCACGATGTCCACCTCATCGCTGGTGGAGGGCGGGGTGCACGGGCCATTGTTGATGGTCCAGCGCAATCGGTTCACCCCGATGCTCAGTCCGGATACCGTGGTGTTCCGAACGGAAGCGTTCGCAAAGGTGCCCGTTCCGCTCACCACGGTCCATTGCCCTGTGGCCGGAGCGATGAGTGCATTGCCGGCGAGCGTTGTGCTCAGGGTCGGCGAGCAGAGCTGTTGGTCCGGTCCTGCGTTCGCGGCAGGCTGCACGTTGCTGAAGACACGGATGGTGACCTGTGAGCTGGTGGGAGGTGTGCACGCCCCGTTGTCGATGGTCCAACGGAAAACGTTGGTACCCTGTCCAAGCCCTGTCACCGTCGATGTCGGGCTGTTGGGGGTGGTGATGGTCCCTACACCGCTCACCAGGGTCCATGTGCCTATCGCCGGCGCAACGGCCACATTCGCGGCCAGGGTGGCGCTGTTGGTGGGGAGGCACAGGTCCTGCGCGGGCCCGGCACTTGCCACCGGATGTCCGGGATCGAAGGCCCTGATCACCACCTCATCGGATGTGGTGCCGCATGTCTGATAGTTCACGGTCCACCGGAACACGTTGTCACCCGTGCTCAACCCGCTCACGCTGGTGGTGGGGTTGTTCGCGTTGGCGAAGGTGCCGGTACCGCTCACCACGGTCCATGTTCCCTGCGCTTGTGTGTAGGGCTGCTGACCGGCCAACGTAGCGGTGAACCCACAAACGCTCTGGTCCGGCCCCGCCACCGCGGGGGTCAACGGAGGAGTGATATTGATGAGATAACCAACGGTGCTGAAGCCGTTCAGCACACAGGCATCGTCCTCCACCGATACGGTGAAGATCTGCTGGCCGATATCCGCGATCGTCGGTGTCCAACAGAAGGTACCGACCGGACGGGGAACGTTCGTGGTCGTGAAGGTGGCCGTCGGGATGGCGGCGTTCCAGGTCATGGTCACGTTCTGCGCGGCATCGGCATCCGCGGAGTTCACATCGAAGCAGAAGTTCGTCCCTGCGCATACGTTGTACACGAAGCTGTTCGTGCCATTGATCCCGCTCACCGTCGGGTTGTTGTTGGTGCAGGCGATGATGGCGAACTGGAGGTCGCGCAGGTACTGGCCGATCTGCACCCCGTTCCGATACTCCCTTACGACCACGGTCACCACCGCGAACTGGGCGATGCTCGGTGTGAACCGGATCGTTCCCGTCACCGGATCGATCGTTACGGCATTGGCACCACCACTGGTGACCACAGGTTGTAGATAGGTATAGCCGGCGTTGTACGGGATGGTGCTACCACCGGAACCACGGGCCGGAGCGAGCTCGAAGCTCAGCGAATCACCCGCGAGGTCGGTCACACCGTGGTTGTACACGATGGGCTGGCCCACGCAACCGAATGGTACCGGATCGTTGATGAATCGTGGTGAACTGTTGCACGGCACCACCGTGTTATCGAGCCGGGCGCTCAGGTAGAGGTCGCGATTACCCGGATTGTTCAGTGAGGTGATGGCATTGTTCCGGCAGCAGAGGTCCCAATCGATGATCCAGTCCGTGCCACATCCCGCCCATGCTGTCAGGTCGATCACCGCGGAGTAGCGGTGGCGCTCCACCCCATAGACCCCTGAGGAGCTGGTGCAGCGATCCACTGCACCATCGCAGATGGGTGTCACGATATCGATGCTCTGGCGAACGAAGCAGGCATTGAAGTTCGCGTTGCAGGTCGTGGAACGCACATTGAAGGAGAGGTCCCCGTTGTTGCAGCTGGTGGGCGCGCTCACTCCGTTGCAGTCCCGGAAGAAGCTCATGTTGATCCGGTAGCGGTTGTTCCCAAGGCACTCATAGGTGATATCACCACCCATGGCGTGTGTGGCCTTCGCCTCCGGCTGCCAGAGCAGCAGTCCGGCGACGAAGGGGATCAGGTATCGGAGGAGAGGAGAACGCACGGCTGCAGCGAGGGCTGCCGTGCTGAAAAGGCGTCGTTGTTCAGCCATGTACGGACCAGCTTGTGGCGCACTACTTCCGCATGTCGGCGCACCCTGGTCACATCGTCCGGAAAGATCTTCCCTCTCCGGTCGACACGGAACACGCCCAACACTACTTCAATGTGCTGAGCAAACCTAGAACCCGTCTTCTCGGTCACCGGTCATGGCTTCATCCCACTTGTCAACAGAACGGTGTGAGGCCATGCCTGAAAAAAGAATGAAGCCCGCGTGCCAGGAGACACGCGGGCTTCAGCCCTTCGAACAAGTACGATCACTCCTTCACGAACCGACCTCTTCCGATGATGGTGGCATCGCGATCGATCATCAACAGGGTATACGAGCCCGCATCCAGCTGACTGATGTCCACGGTACGTCGGAAGATCTCGTCACGCACCGAACGGCCTGATGCATCGAGCATCCGCACGCGTTGCACATTGGCATCCGCAACGTCGATCGTGAGCAGGTCCTGGGCCGGATTCGGGAATACACGCATGAACGGGACCCTGTTGTGCTCACCGATCCCGATCGAAGGGTCGGAACCGATGCAGACGTCGAAGGCAGAGGTCTGGCCCGGAGTGCTGGTCCATGTATACACCTGCAGGTAGTACGTGGTCCCGATGACCAGTCCGGTGGGGTTGCTCTCCTGGGGATCACTGCAGGACCCCTCCACCAGCTCAAGTCCATCGCACGTGCCCACCCAGAGTGCATGGTACATGTCCGAAGTGGAGCCGGTGATATTGATCAAGGAGATCCGGTGCGTCACGTCCAATGCCGTGAAACTGAACCACACATCGTCATCGGCCGTCCCGAAGCAGCTTGATGTGATGTTCGATGCGGTCGCTCCGATCACTGTGCCCTGGGTCACGACGCCGCAATCGTAGTTGAGGTTGACGGTGAGCGGCACGGCCGTGATGCATTCGTCATTGCTGGCCGGTGTGGTGAACGACACGCCGCCGGACCACAGGCTGTTGCTTCCACCGTCGCAAACAGAACGAACGAAGACGGTATAGCTGGTGCCTGATACAAGGTCCGTGACCTGCTCGCCTGTCGATGTACCATTGGCCACATCCCCACCCTCGCCGGGAAGTGACCCATCCGTGATCACCCATTCATAGCCGGGGCTCCCGTTCGGCGTGAACTCCACCGTGGCGCCGTTCGAGGTCAACCCGGTAACGGCAAGGTCGGCCGGGAAGGCGCAATCCGTTCCCATCACCATGATGTTGTCCAATGCCCACCACCAATCCCAGCCTGCACTGAACTGGAAGCGGACCTGGGCCACGTTGGAGCCACCAGCGGCCGCAGTGATGTCGAAGGTGGCCGTGGTGGCCGGATTCGGATACCCGACATCGTCCGTGGTGTAGGTCACGATCTCGGTCCAAGTGGAGCCATCATGGACCTCCACCTTGCAGAACGACTGTAAGCGGGCCCTGAACTGATGGGAGAAGCTGAGATTGACGATGGTCGCGCTGCTGGCATCGAAGGTCGGTGAGATCAGGGTGCTGTTCACGGTGATGCCCGACAGACCACACTCATCACTATCTAGGAAAGCGAAGTCTCCATCGAACCCGGCACCGCTCGGCAGGGCACCACCGAAATCCTGGTTGAAGGCGTTCGGTGTAAGGTCCGCGGGAGCGAAGGTCCAATCGCAATCGCTGTCCAGCGATTCGACGGTGAAGCCCGTGGTGCTGGCACCGCCTGTGAACTGCTCGTCCAGAAGGACCTGTGCCTGCATGCCCGTGAAGAGAAGACCGCCGACCACGAAAGCCAGGGTCCGGGATGATGGTTGTAAAGTTCCGATCATGTCAACTGGTTTAGGTCAATGGGTTCGCGTGCCGACGAGGCAGGCTAAAAGTAGCCCCTCGAGCAGCTGCCGCCGCCCCAGTGCCTGATCCATCGTGAACAATACGCCGTGGACGGAGCGATACCGGCGAGTTGAATGCTTTTCCGGTGCGGGAACGGGTATCGCCCGGACTATAGACCGAGCAAGACCTCGCCTGGATCCTTCGCACCGAAGATGAGCCTGCTCGGCTCCTCGATCATCTCCTTCACCTTGTAAAGGAAGCTCACGCTCTCCTTGCCGTCGATGATCCGGTGGTCATAACTGAG
>JAGQVR010000227.1 GCA_020437875.1 Flavobacteriales bacterium | reverse complement strand
GCTGATCATCTTCTGGAGCGGGGTGCGTCTGGCCCTAGGACCGCTCGGCTTCGATCACTTCGGCTGGCTGGAGATGATCGCCTTCGGGCTGGGCGCGTTCACGGGTGCGCTGCTCCTCCTGTTGCAACTCGTGCGGCTCGGACAACGGGCCTTGGAGCGTTGGAAGCCGCGTACCCTGGCACTGCTCTTTCGCGCCGTGGGTGGCGTGCTGGTGATCAGCGGCCTCGCGGCCATCTGGCGGGCCTAGGCCAGTCGATCACTCAACAGGCGCATCTCCATGCCGGGTGCCATCTTCTCGTAGAGCATGCGGTAGGTGGCTTCGGTGATCGGCATGTCCACCTTCAGCTTCTGGTTGATCTCGTGCACGCACTTCACCGCGTAGTAGCCTTCGGCCACCATGTTCATCTCGAGCTGCGCCGCCTTCACGCTGTATCCCTTGCCCACCATGGTACCGAACTCGCGGTTGCGGCTGAAGGTGGAATAGGCGGTCACGAGCAGGTCACCGAGATAGGCGGGCTCGTTGATGTCACGATCGATCGGGTGCACCGCCTTCACGAAGCGTGCGATCTCCTGGATGGCGCGGCTCACCAGCACCGCACGGAAATTGTCGCCATAGCCGAGACCCACGCTGATGCCCGCGCAGACGGCCACCACGTTCTTCAGGATGGCACCGTACTCCGTACCGTAAATGTCGTCGCTCAAGGTGGTCTTGAGGAAACGTCCGTTCAGCGCCGCGCCCATGGCCTGTGCCTTGGCCTGGTCCTGGCAGGCGATGGTGAGGTAGCTCAGACGTTCCATGGCCACTTCCTCCGCATGGCAGGGTCCGCAGATCACACCGAAGTCGGTCTCGGCGATGCCCCAATGCTGGAAGAGGAATTCCCCCACGATCTGGTTCGTTTCGGGCACGATCCCCTTCACCGCACTGAAGATGGTCCTGCCTTCCAGCTCCGCCTTGTCCAACTGGTCCAATGCGCTCTTCAGGAAGGCACTTGGCACGGCGAGCACGAGCACATCGGCGTTCTTCACGACCGCGTGGACGTCGCTATCCATGGAGAGGCGTTCCCCATCCAGCTGGGCCGCGCTGATGTAGTCCGGGTTGTGCCCGTACTTGCGGATGTGCTCGATGGTCGTGGGCTTGCGCACCCACCAGCCCACTTTCTCCTGCGTAGTGGTCAGCAACTTCACCAGGGCGGTGCCCCAGCTACCGGCTCCGATGACGGCGATCTTCGAGCTCATTGGCAGTGGCGAGTTTACGAGTAGCAAGCGGCAAGTCCACTACGAGCAACGCACTGGCCGCTCGCCAACTCGCCCCTTCGCTTAGAAGGTCACCGTCGTTTCCACCCCCTTGCCTTCGCGCAGCACCTTGATCGGCGCGGTATCGCCCTTGCTGAACATGCTCAGGCCCTTCATATAGGCCATCATATCGGTCACCTCGATCGCGCCGAGCTTCACGACCACGTCGCCCACCTTCAGGCCTGCGACGGCCGCCGGCTTCCCTTCAGTGATCCCGTCGATGCGCATACCCTTGCCGTCATACAGGTAATCGGGCACCACGCCGAGGGTCACCCTGAAGCGGGGCACGTTCTCGCTGTTCGCATCCTCGGTCTTCGTGAAAGCGAGCTTGCCATCATCGTTCAGGTTCGTGATCAACGACTCGATGTAGCGCGTGATCGTCAGCATGCCCTCGAAGTTCACCTTCTCCACATCGTCGCTCGGCTTGTGGTAATCGGCATGGGTGCCGGTGAAGAAGTGGATGGCAGGCACCCCTTGCAGGTAGAAGCTCGTGTGATCGCTCGGCCCCACGCCGCTCGTGGTCGTCTTGGCCTTGAGGCCCCCGATGTGGATATGGTCCACCTCCGCCCAGGCGGGTGAGGTACCCACTCCGTTCACGCCGATGATGTTGCTGTCAAGGCGTCCCACCATGTCCAGGTTGATCATGTAGTTGAGCGTGCTGATCGGCAGGGTCGGGTGCTTGGTCCAATGGTTCGATCCATACAATCCCTTCTCCTCCCCGCTGAAGGCGATGAAGAGGTAGTCGTTCGCATTGGCCTGGTCCATCTCGGCAAGGTCCGCGGCCAGGGCGAGCATCACCGCCACACCGCTGGCATTGTCATCCGCCCCATTGTGGATGGCCTTCTCGCCGCGGTGAAGGGAGCCCTCATCACCCCAACCGAGATGATCGAGGTGCGCGCCGATGACCACCACATTGTCCTGGCCACGGTCCAACAAGCCCACGACATTGTATGCCGTGCGCTGCTCGCGCACCAGGTCGACGTTCGCGATGAAGGGATTGCCGGTGATGATGTACTCGTGGTAGCTGTCACCTTTCAGGAAGACGGCCGGTATCCGGATGGGCTTCACCTTGGCCGATAGGTGGAACGAGGGGTCGTCCACGTCCTTGTCATCGTTGTAGAACACCACACCGACTGCACCCAGCTCCGCCGCCTTCTCCGCCCGCGCCGCGAGGTCGTGGTAGGCGAGGAATTTGCTATGCGGGTGGATCCCGTCCGGTGAGCCGATCGCAATGGCCGCTATCCAACCCTTCACGTCCTCATCCTTATAGTCGTCGTAGTTCAGATCGGGAGCCTGGATCCCATGACCCACCTTCTTCACCTTGGCGCGGGCCACTCCGTTCGCACTGAAGGGCATCACGGCATACTGTTCATCGAGCTTGAGCCCGGCACGACCGATATGCAGCGTGTTGCTCGCACCAAGGACCGGGTCGGCATTGAATGTGAACGCCTGGACGTAGGATGCACTATCGCCGTAGGGCATCAGTCCTATGTTCCCGAACTTCCCGGCGATGTAATCCACCGCGAGCTTCTCGCCCTTGGTGCCCGCTTCTCGTCCTTCAAGCAGATCGCTGGCGAGGTATTGCACATCATGGCGCATCTGGTCGAGCACATCGGCATCCGGCTTCAACTGGGCGTGGGCAAGCGCAGGGAGGAGCGCAAGCGCGAGGAGGAGCTTCGTCTTCATGGAGGCGCGAAATTACCGCGATGGGGTGAGAACGGAGTCTTCCATCAACGTGACGATCCACACGGAAGGCAGTTCGGTGGAAGTACCACGGGGAGTCATGAACTGATCGATACGGCCCCGATCTTCGTTGCGATGCCCAGCCGCCTGACACTCGTATCCCTGGTGCTTGTACTCCTTGGCTGTGGCTCAGCCAAGGAGCCGGATCCACCACCACCGAACCGTTGGGCCGACGGGGGGATGTGGGCGGTACTGGACGCGCAGGAACACCGTGATACCCCAACGCTCTGCGGCTTGTTGAAGGACAGCGCCCCCCCGGTTCGAGCGGCGGCGGCATTGGCCTTCGCCTCGGTCCAGGACAGCCTGGCGATCCCCTGCCTGGTTGAAGCGCTGCGTGACAGCGTCGAGGAGGTTCGTGCGAACGCCGTATTCGCCCTTGGCTTCATCGCGAATGAAGGCACGCTGGAACGTATGGCCACGATCTCCGAGGAGGAGCGAGACAGCACCGTGGAGCGGGCATACATGAGCGCGACCTTCCTGAACCTCCAGCGTCGCGGTCGCCTGCAGGAGGACGATGCCATCGTTTACTACCTGGAGCGGAACCACGGACAGGAGCGCTGCCGGGCCGCCGATGCCTTGCGCCGGCTTCCTTCGACGACCCTTCGTTCCACCGAGTTGGATCTGCTTCGCCTGACCTCGGAGGAGAGCGACCAGGAAGTACAGGCCGTGCTGATCCGCAGCCTCGGCCATCTCGATGGGGGAGCACATTGCGACCAGTTGCGGCAATGGGCCGGGCACGGGTCCACGCCGAGCATTCGCATCAGTGCCATTCGCGCCCTCGCGAGATGCACGATGAATGGCGGGCCCGTCGCACAATACGATCTACTTGCCGACACGCAGCCCATGGTGCGCGCTGCCGCGCTGGCACAGCTCAACGACATGGGCGATCATCTGCGCGCGGACGGTCTTCTGATGGTGTGGCCCCGGGTCGACCGTACCGATACCATCACACGCCTCGGGGTTCTCAAGTTGCTCCGCCAGACCGCGAAGGGAGAGCGCTTCGCGACCGACACCTTGCGCGCGCAGCATCCCACCGACCCATACGCGCGTGCGGAATGGATCACCGCCATGACGACCGGTGAACTTCTGATCCCGCCGGACTCTCTTCGCTCCATCATGCTCGGGGATGAGCATCCCGCGATCCGTCAGGCTGCGTTCCATGTCTTGCAACAGGTGGAGCAGCATCGCATGATGATGCCGCGCGCGCTCCCGCCGGAGATGCTGTGGATGCAGTCGGCACCCTTCTACCGCACCGTGTTCACGAGCGGCGATGCAGGCTTGATCTGTGCGGCGACGGAGGGCTTGCAGCTCAACTCGGAGAAGGCTCTGATGACCTTGTTCCCAAAGATGGTCGAGGAAGAAGCATTGGCTTCCCTTCGCCCCGTTCAGGACCTGGAAGCGATCATCGGCCTGCGCACCCTCGCGGCTCGTCGCGATGGTCTTCCAGTACCGGGCATGACCGCACCACCCTTC
>JAGQVR010000226.1 GCA_020437875.1 Flavobacteriales bacterium | reverse complement strand
AGGATGCCGAGGCTCCCGCCCTGGAGAAGGTCAAGGTGACCGGCGGACACTGGCACACCTGGATCGAGCGCCGTCCCATCCAGATGCTGGTGTTCAGCCTGATCGCTGTCGCCATCGGAGGCATCATCGAAATGGTACCCACCTTCCTGGTGAAGAGCAACGTCCCGACGATCAGCAGCGTGAAACCATACACACCATTGGAACTACAGGGTCGTGACATCTACGTGCGCGAAGGTTGCTACACCTGTCACAGCCAGATGATCCGTCCGTTCCGCAGCGAGACGGAGCGCTACGGGGAGTACAGTAAGGCTGGCGAGTTCGTGTACGACCATCCGTTCCAATGGGGCAGCAAACGCACCGGCCCCGACCTGCACCGCGTGGGCGGCAAGTATCCACATAGCTGGCATTACTACCACATGTGGGACCCCACGACCATGAGCCCGGGATCGCTGATGCCCGCGTACCCGCACCTGCTCGAGAACGCGCTGGACACCACCACGACACGTCGGAAGATCGAGGCCATGATCACGCTTGGTGTTCCGTATGATCCCGAATTCCCAGCCCAGGCCAATGCCGAGCTTCGCGAACAGGGTGAAGGCATCGTGGCCGACCTGAAGAAGGCGGGGATCGAGACCTCCTCCGACCGCGAGATCATCGCCCTGATCGCCTACCTCCAACGCGTGGGTACGGACATCAAGGCGAAGCCCGCAACGGTCGCAACCGCGCAGTGACCATGCTGAAGTTCATCAAACATCACATGGATACGATCGGGGGCATCGGGATCTACCCGGTCATCTCCTTCGTGATCTTCTTCAGCATCTTCTGCATCGCCCTGCTCTATGTATGGCGCGCACGTCGAACACACATCGACCATATGGCCAGCCTCCCGCTCGTTGGCCCGACCGATACGAACGGATCCAATAACCATGCGAACCAGTAGCATGCACCGCCTAGCGACCACCTCCCTGTTCCTCGGGTCCACCTTGCTCGCCTCGGCCCAGGATGCCGCGCCAGCCACCGGTGAACCCTTCTTCCATGTGGATGCGAACCTCTTGTATGCGATGCTCGCCCTCGCGGTCGTGCAGGTGATCTTCATCGTCGCCCTGGCCGGCATCATGCGCACCATGGGTGGCGCCGGTGGGCTGGTCAAACGCCTTATGGAGAAGGGTGGAAGGACCGCCGGGGTGATCGTACTGCTCGTATTGGCGGGGGATGCGAACGCCCAGGCCTATAAGGGTGAGGGTGGAACGATGAGCCTGGTCAGCGCTTTCTGGTGGCTCTTCGCGATCAACCTCTTCCTCTTCATCATCCTGCTCGTGCAGCTCAACATCCTACGCGCCTTGACGCGGTCCATCGTGGGCGAGGAGGCTCAGGCGATGGCCGCAGCGCAGAAGGGTGAGAGCTGGGCTGAGAAGCTGCTGCACAAGCTGACCCGTCGTGCTTCCATCGAGGAGGAGAAGGATATCGATCTGCATCATGATTATGATGGGATCCGTGAGTTGGACAATGTGCTCCCACCCTGGTGGTTATGGTTGTTCTATGGCACCATCGCCTGGGGTGTGATCTACCTCGTGAACATGCACGTGATCAATGTGTGGCAGCACCAGGAGGATGAATATTCCGGAGAGATGGCCCAGGCACAGGTCGATATCGCAGCCTACATGGCCACGTTGACGAACACGGTGGACGAGAACACGATCGTCTACACGGACGATGCTGCCGTGCTCGCGGCTGGTCAGGGTCTGTTCAATGAGTTCTGCGTGGCTTGTCATGGTCCGGATGGAGCCGGTTCAGAGACGAGTGTGGGACCGAACCTCACCGACGCCTACTGGCTACACGGCGGCGGCGTGAAGAACGTCTTCAAGACCATCAAGTACGGCGTACCCGAGAAGGGCATGATCAGCTGGAAGTCCCAGCTTCAACCCGTCGAGATCCGTTCGCTGGCTTGTTACATCATCAGCCTGGAAGGAAAGGGTTCTCCGACGCAGAAGGCGCCACAGGGTGAGATGTGGAAGGAAGCTCCATCCGATAGCACGGCCACACCTGCCGATAGTACCGCTCTGGGCGGGCAGGAACCGCAGCGGGTGGCGATGCGCTGAGCTTGCCCATCACAACGGGGAATAGGGGCGGTATCACCATCCCTTTTTCCATTCGTGCTCCAAAGTGACAATGGTCACCCGACTGATCGATATCCATTGGGAATGCTGACGAACATCAGTCCAGCACATACAAGCGCCAAGGACATTTGCCCGGCTGATACCCGGGCGCTGTCCGGATAGTTAGTAGGTTCACCGGGGAGCGAGGGATCATCACATCGTACAAGGATGGCACCACAACCAGCCCATATCAAGCGTGATGAGAGTTTCCGTGATGCCATCTCCACGGTGGACAAGGAGGGCAAGCGCGTCTGGGTCTATCCGAAGAAGCCGAGCGGCAAGTTCACGCGCTGGCGGCAATGGGTGGGCTATGCGCTTCTGACCCTCTTGTTCGTCGGACCGTTCCTGCGGATCGGCGGGGAGCCGGTGCTCATGATCAATATCCTCGAGCGCCGCTTCGTGTTCTTCGGGCAGACCTTCTGGCCCCAGGACTTCCTGATCTTCGTGATGGGCTTCATCGCTTTCATCGTCTTCGTGGCCCTGTTCACGGTCGCTTTCGGGCGATTGTTCTGTGGATGGGCCTGTCCGCAAACGGTGTTCATGGAACAGGTGTTCCGCCGGATCGAGTATGCGATCGAGGGCGATTGGAAGCAGCAGCAGGCGCTGAACAAGGGGCCGCTGACCAATGACAAGTTGATCAAGAAGACGACGAAGCATGTCCTGTTCTTCGCCATCAGCTTCCTGATCGGGAACACCTTCCTCGCCTACATCATCGGAAGCGATGAACTGCTCCGGATCATCCGTGAACCGGCATCACAGCATACGGGCGGACTCGTCGCGCTGCTCATCTTCAGCGGTGTATTCTACGCCAACTTCGCCTTCTTCCGCGAGCAGGCCTGCACCACCGTTTGCCCGTACGGCAGACTTCAGGGCGTGCTGCTCGACCGCAAGAGCATCGTGATCGCCTACGACCATGTGCGGGGTGAGGCACGCGGACTCTTCCGCAAGGGGGAGGTGAGGAGTGATGCCGGGAAGGGGGATTGCATCGATTGCAAGGCCTGCGTGCATGTGTGTCCCACCGGCATTGATATCCGGAACGGCACCCAGCTGGAATGTGTGAACTGCACGGCATGCATCGATGCCTGCGACCACATGATGGAGAGCGTGGGTCTGCCGACCGGGCTGGTCAGGTATGACAGTGAGGCGGGGATCGCCGAGAAGCGACCCTTCGTTTTCTCGGCGCGTATGAAGGCGTACACCGGGGTGCTCATGGCCATCGTAGGGGTCCTGCTCACGCTGATCCTGCTGCGCACCGATGTGGATAGCACCATCCTCAGGACACCAGGAGTCCTCTACCAGCAGCGCCCGGATGGCCGGATCAGCAACCTCTATGCGATCAAGACGGTGAACAAGACGCATCGCGACCTGCCGTTGCGCCTGGAGCTGCTGGACATGGAAGGGGAGATCGAACTGGTCGGGAAGCCGCTCGAACCGAAGGCCGGTGAGCTCGTGCAGAGCGAGTTGTTCATCGTGCTACCGAAGGGTCAGCTGCAGGGTGTGAAGACGAAGCTCGTGATCGGCGTCTACAGCGGGGACAAGCTCCTCGAGAAGGTCAAGACCTCGTTCGTAGGCCCGATGACCGCAAAGAAGGAAGGATGAACAATACCAGCAGGGAATGAACTGGGGAAAAGGCATCGCAGCAGCTCTCATCGCATTCGCCGCCATGATGGCGTGGTTCCTCGTGAAAGCCTCCCAGAACCCGGAACCATTGGTGACCGAGGATTACTATGCGGAGGAACTGCGCTTCCAGCAGCGGATCGATGGTATGGTCAAGGCGCAGGCATTCTCCGCGCCGGTGACGATGACATTTGAACGTGATCGCGTGTGGCTCCGCTTCCCTGCGGAACTGGCGGGTGAGCCGGTCTCCGGGGAACTTGCTCTCCTGCGACCGAATGGACCGAAGGCGGACAGGTCCTTCCAGTTCGTGACCGATAGTGGAGCTGTGTTGATCGCCGGTGTGGATCTCCTGCCTGGTCGATACAATGCTGCGTTGACATGGACGGCACGTGGCGATGAACTCTATACGGAGGAGAAGGTCTTCGTGCCATGAACAGCTTGCTGGCCACCGCGTTCATCCTGGGCGTGGCCGGTAGCGCCCACTGCGTGGGCATGTGCGGGCCGATCGCGCTTGCGGTCCCTTCACCGAACAATTCTTTCGCGGCCCGCTTGGGTAGCACCTTGTTGCTGAACACGGGTCGGCTGCTTACGTATGTGTTGTTCGGGATGGCCATCGGGGTGTTCGGTGCGGGCATGCGCCTGGCCGGGTTGCAGCAGTTGACGAGCATCGCCGCTGGCGTGGTACTGATCCTCTCGGTCCTGGTACCTGGCCTGCTGGAACGATGGGCGCCCACGGGACGATGGACGGTG
>JAGQVR010000225.1 GCA_020437875.1 Flavobacteriales bacterium | reverse complement strand
GCACGGTCTTCGCAAAGCGCCGTCCGTTGTCGAACCTTAACTTGCCCCGGCAAGTCAAGAACAACCCATGAGGATCATACCCCTTACGATCTCGCTCGCTCTCGCAGGCGGCTCTTTCGCCCAGGATAAATTCGACCACGACCGGAACTGGGTCGCCAACGGCGATTTCGAGACCGTGGAAGGCAAGAAGCTGAAGCGGGCTGGTGGCATCGCGTATGCGACCGGATGGGAAAGCCCCACCAAGAAGAACGCCGATCTCTTCAGTGAGAACGCTCCTGTCGAGTCGAACGTCTCCTCGCCGAAGAACCTCGCCGGAGAACAGACCGCGTTGAGCGGAACGAACTACGCTGGCATCCGGATCTGGAGCTACCAGAACAAGGAGCCACGCACCTACCTACAGACCCGGTTGGCGAAACAGATGAAGAAGGACTCGTTGTATTGTGTGAAGTACTACGTGAGCCTTGGCGATCTGAGCAAATATGCCGCTGGTGAGATCGGGGCCTACATCGGCAAACAACGGGTCGAGAAAGATGATGAGAGCAGCCTCACCTATGACGTGAAGGTGCCCAACCTGCGTACCGACATCTATGCCGATATGTTCAGCTGGCAGGGCGTTTGCGGAGTGTACCAGGCCAGTGGAACCGAACAATACCTGGTGATCGGGAACTTCGCCGCGAACGAGAAGACGCCGAACTCGAAGACCAAACGCCCACGCGGTGAATCGCGGCCACAGGTCTTCAGTGCGTATTACTATGTGGACAATGTGGAGCTCTATCCGATCAAGAACCGCGGCGAATGCACGTGTGAGCAGCTGGACAAGGCTGAGAGCGAGTTCATCTTCAGCCGCAAGGGTGTGATCAACGCCAACCTGAAGCCTGCGGAGAAGGTGGATGCCCAGGTTTTCTACTTCAAGCGCTTCCAGCGCAGCTTCGACACCAGCATGGAGTCCTGGCTGAGCGACATGGTGGCGCACATGAAGGAGGATGCATCGATCAAGGTGAAGCTGGTCGGGCACATGGATGCCACTGAAGTGGAGCGAACCCGCGTTCGTCCCGATCTGCTCACCCTTGCCAAGGAACGGGCGGAATCGGTGAAGGATGCCCTGGTGGAAGCCGGTATCGATGCCGGGCGGATCACCGTGGACGGCAAGGCCGGCGATGACCCCGTTGATACCAGTGGGACGGATGTCGGCATGAGCAAGAACCGCCGCGTGGAGGTGGAACTGGCGAAGTGACCAACTGATCATCTTCCAGGATTACGGCCGGGCGGGAGCGATGCTCCGCATCCGCCTGGACTATCCTTCTGCTACCTTGGCGGTCAGCGATCACCATGGCACAAGGCGTCCAGGGCCCCCCATCCGTGAAAGGGAACAGGCGCGTCATCCGCGGATGGACGATGTACGACTGGGCCAACTCGGTCTATTCGCTCACCATCACCAGCGCGGTCTTCCCGATCTTCTATTCCGCTGTCACGCATCAGGGCGATGTGGACCTGGTATCGCAGCGCCATGGACTCCCTGCCCAATCGCTCTATTCTTACGCGCTTTCCGCCGGTTTCCTCCTCATCGCCCTGATCTCTCCCATCCTCAGCGGTATCGCGGACAGTACGGGCCAGAAGAAGGCCTTCCTCAAGGGCTTCTGCTACCTCGGGGCCATCAGTTGCGGTGGACTGTTCTTTTTCAACCTCGATGACCTGTGGATTGGCCTGGTCCTGGTGATGCTGGCGTGCGCGGGTTTCAGCGGCAGCCTCATCTTTTACGATGCCTTCCTGCCCGAGATCGCCGAGAAGGAGGACCACGACAGGATCAGCGCACGGGGCTACACGATGGGCTACATCGGTAGCGTGATCCTGCTCGTCGTCAACCTGCTGATGGTGATGGACCCGGATGGCGATGGGGTGACGCTTCTTGGCCTGTCCGATACCATGGTGCTCTTCGGCAGGGAATGGCACGGGTTCCCGGCCCGTCTCACCTTCATCACCGTGGGGATCTGGTGGGCTGGTTTCGCCCAACTGGCCTTTCGCGTCCTTCCGGATGATCAGTACGGTCGCCGACCGGAGGGCAACATCATCGCCAAGGGCTATCGGGAGCTGCGCAAGACCTGGAAGGAACTGCGGAGCACCAAGCGCCTCAACAGTTACCTCATGGCCTTCTTCGTCCTCAACATGGGCATTCAGACGGTGATGTACCTGGCCGTGAGCTATGCGAAGGAGGAGATCAAGCAGTTGGGTCCGGACGGTACGGTCCTGCCCATAGGTGATGATAGCCTGATCATCAGCATTCTCTTGATCCAGCTGGTGGCCGTCCTGGGCGCATTCCTGTTCGTTTGGCTCAGCGGTCGTTTCGGGAACATCGGTGCCCTCATGATCGGTGCCGCGGTCTGGATCTTCCTGTGCGTGGCGGCCTACCGGATCCATTGGGCCGGCGAATTCTACCTGCTGGCCAGCGGCGTCGGTCTGGTGATGGGAGGCAGTCAGGCCCTTTCCCGAAGCACCTACTCCAAGTTCCTGCCCGAGACGATAGACCATGCCTCCTACTTCTCCTTCTATGATGTGAGCTATTACCTGAGCACCGTGCTCGGCACCTTCGCTTTCGGCCTGGTCTATCAACTCACCGGCGACCTGCGGAACACCGTGATCATCATCGGAAGCTTCTTCGTGGTGGGGTTCGTGCTGCTCTTCATGGTGCCTGGGCGTGAAGTGACGGTCGTTCGGGCGGAGGATTAAGCGCCCGTGGAGGCACCTCCAACTACCTTCGCCGACTCAGTAATCGGAACGATGAGCGAACAAGTGGAATGGGACGTCGTGATCGTGGGCGGCGGGATCGTGGGCGCTGCGACCATGTTCAAGTTGCAGGCACGGTTCCCGGCCATGCGCATCCTGCTCCTGGAGAAGGAGAAGTC
Organism: Flavobacteriales bacterium; assembly: GCA_020437875.1. Lineage (GTDB taxonomy): Bacteria > Bacteroidota > Bacteroidia > Flavobacteriales_F > PHOS-HE28 > PHOS-HE28. Next base: position 1,624 of record JAGQVR010000225.1, on the reverse strand, counting down.
CCTTGCCGATCACCAGACGGGACACAACAGCGGTGTCATCCACAGCGGCATCTACTACAAGCCGGGAAGCTTCAAGGCGAAGAATTGCGTAACAGGTCGGCGGGAGCTCGTCGCCTTCGCGAAGGAACATGGGATCAAGCACGACGTGTGCGGCAAGCTCATCGTCGCGACCGACAAGGAGGAACTTCCTCGCCTGGACAAGATCCATGCTACCGGTATCGCGAACGGGATCGAGGACATGGAGCGGGTGGGGCCGGAGCAGATCCGCGAGATCGAGCCGCATTGCATGGGCATCGCCGGGGTGCGTGTGGGCTGTACCGGTATCATCGACTTCCGGGGTGCAACGGAGAAGATGACGGAGATCGCCATCACCCGGCAACCCACCAGCCGCGTGAACCTCGGTGAGGAGTTCCTTGGAGCGGACCAGACGGGGGAACGTACGACGATCCGGACCAGCAAAGGCACCTATACCGCGCGTTATGTCATCTTCTGTGGTGGTCTCCAGAGCGACAGGCTCGCCCGACAGGACGGGGCGAAGGTGAAGGAACGCATCGTCGGATTCCGCGGCGATTATTATGACCTCACCGACGAGGGCAAGCACAAGGTGCGACACCTGATCTATCCGGTGCCGGATCCGCGATTCCCGTTCCTTGGTGTGCACTTCACCCGCATGACCGATGGTAGCATCGAGTGCGGGCCCAATGCGGTCTTCACCTTCAAACGCGAGGGGTACGGCAAGACGGACTTCGACCTGAAGGACACGATGGAGGCGCTTTCCTACGGTGGGACCTGGAAGCTCTTCCTGAACAACATGAGCTACGGGATCAATGAGTACCGGAGGGCATTCAGCAAGCGCCTGTTCCTGCGCACGCTTCAGCGCCTGATCCCCTCGCTCACCATGGAGGACCTGAAGCCGGGGAGGGCGGGTGTGCGCGCGATGCTGCTTGGTACGGACGGCAACATGGTGGACGACTTCAGGATCGAGAGCCGTGGCCGACACATCCACGTATTGAATGCACCCTCACCTGCCGCGACCGCGGCCCTGGCTATCGGCGAGGGCATCGTGGACATGGCCGTGGAAAGACTCGGCATCCAATAATGAGAAGAAGCGCCTTACGGGGCGCTTCTCCAAGGGGTTCGGACATTGAACGGTCAGACGATCCGATACTGCTCGTTCACCTCCTTCCAGTTCCAGATGAAGTAGCCCATCAGTCCGTTCAGCCGCTTCAGGATGATCGGGTTCGGCGCCTTCATCTCCCGGAAATAACTATCCTGGTAACAGAACAGCTCGTATCGCTGGAAGAGCACCTTGCCCATGGCATAGACGGTGTTCTTGCTGGGGAAGTTGAGCCGGTCCATCTGGCCTTTCAACTCCCGCACCTCACGTTCAAGATCAGGCACGTTCAAGTTGGTGGCCTGCGCGAACTTCGAGATGGCCAGTGAGGCGATCCGTTTGTCCACCCCGGGGCCGAGGATGCGTTGTGCTTCCGTGAGGTTGGCGGCGAGCACGATCAGGGCGAAGGCGTCATCATCCGAGTCCGCGATGTTCGGGCATGCCTGGAATTCCGGCGACTCATTGATCTCGGCCGCCACGGCCGGGAATCCCTGCTCGGTCAGTTCCAAT
>JAGQVR010000224.1 GCA_020437875.1 Flavobacteriales bacterium | reverse complement strand
ACAACGCTCCACCAGCCGGAAGCGGAGTTCCCCTACCTCAGGACCGATGTCACGAGCGAGCCCGCGCAAGCTGCTGGCCAGGATCGGATCCACTGGACCACCTGAGCGAAGACCGTCCGATACCATCTGGGCAAGTGGTCGGGACATGCGTCGCAGCAGGTAGGGTCGGTCCTCCGGTATGAGCGGTCGCCACGAACCATCCGGCAGGCCCACCTCCAGCACCCGGTCGCACTCCGACGGGTCCGGTGCGAAGAGGTTCCAGCGCTGGTGGAACCAAGGTCGCACGTAGTGCTGGCTCCAAGCTTGCAGGCGGTCGGGCACCCAGCTGATGGGCAGCGTGTAGCATAGCACGAGCGTCACGTGGATCGCGATGATGGCGACCACGAGTAGACGGACGATCCGGCGATCCATGCGGCCGTGAAGTTGCGAAACCACTGATCGTGCCATGCATCCTTCTCCCTTCCCGATCGTGTTGTCACCTTTGCAGGCCATGGCCCAGAACCCGAACGACCCCTCCCTCCGCTCCTGGATCCCCGTACCGAAGGACAGTGACTTCCCCATCCAGAACCTCCCACTGGGCATCGCCTCCTGGAACGGAGAACCTCCGGTACCCTGCACGCGCATCGCCGATACGGTCGTCGACCTCAGCATCCTGGCGGACTCAGCGATGCTCGACGGCCTCGGGATCCCTCGAGAAGCCTTCCTCGCCCCGCAACTCAATTCGATCATGGCGCACGGAAAGCCGGCCGTCAGGGCGCTGCGCGAGCGGCTGAGCGAACTGCTGCGCGCGGACAACACGAGCTTCCGGGACGACAACACCCTGCGTGAGGATGCGCTCCTCCCCTTGGACCAGGTGGTGATGCACCTCCCGGTGCAGGTGGGCGACTACACCGATTTCTACAGCAGCCGGCAGCATGCCTACAACGTGGGGGTGATGTTCCGCGACCCTGCCAACGCCCTGCTACCGAACTGGCTGCACCTGCCCGTGGGCTACCATGGCCGCAGCAGCAGCATTGTGGTGAGCGGCACACCGATCCACCGACCGATGGGCCAGTACAAGCCGGCGCCGGACGCTGCTCCGGTCTTCGGCGCCTCGCGGCAGCTGGACTTCGAACTGGAGGTGGCCTTCATCACCTTCGATGGCAAGCCGCTCGGTCAGCGCATCAGCACGGCGGAGGCAGAGGACCACATCCTCGGCCTGGTGCTCTTCAACGACTGGAGCGCGCGCGATATCCAGGCCTGGGAATACGTGCCCCTGGGCCCCTTCCTCGGCAAGAACTTCGGCAGCAGCATGAGTCCCTGGGTGGTATTGCTCGATGCCCTCGAACCATTCCGGGTCGCCTCCCCACAACAGGATCCGGAAGTCCTTCCCTACCTCAAGCAGGGCCCGAAGCATCACTTCGACATCGGTCTCGAGGTGAGCATCACGCCGGCCGATGGTGTGGAGAACGTGATCTGCCGCAGCAACCTCAAGCACCTGTATTGGAGCATGGCCCAGCAGCTCGCGCACCACACGGTGAACGGCTGCAACATCCGGGCGGGTGATGTGATGGCGAGCGGCACCATCAGCGGCGAGGAAGCGGGCAGTTTCGGCAGTATGCTCGAATTGAGCTGGAGGGGCACCAAGCCGATCCACCTGAAGGATGGCGGGCAGCGCACCTTCATCCAGGACGGGGACACGGTCACCATCCGTGGCAAAGCGGAGGCCGATGGTGTACGCATCGGATTCGGTGAGGTGCGCGGCGAAGTGCTGCCGGCCGTTCCCTTCGCCTGATCGGAGGCGCTAACTTTCGGCGGATGACCGATCCGAAGAGCACGAAGGAGGCCAGGGAGATCCAGAAGGTCCAGATCGATCCCGTGAAGGAACGGGCCGAGATCCTGCGACGCTATCGCAGCCTGTTGCGCTCCATCCGCGGAGAGCGCTCCACCGAGGACAACCGGATGATCCGGAAGGCCTTCAACATCGCGGTGGAGGCGCACAAGGAGCAGCGCCGCAAGAGCGGTGAGCCCTACATCTACCACCCCATCGCGGTGGCGCGGATCTGCGCGGAGGAGATCGGACTGGGGACCACGAGCGTGGTGGCCGCCCTGATGCACGACACGGTGGAGGACACGGACCTCACACTGGACGATGTGCGGGACCTCTTCGGACCCACGGTGGCCACCATCATCGACGGGCTCACGAAGATCAGTGGCATGCAGTTCGGCACGGACAGCATCCAGGCGGAGAACTTCCGGAAGGTGTTGATGACCCTGGCCCAGGACGTGCGCGTGATCCTGGTGAAGCTGGCGGACCGCCTGCACAACATGCGCACGCTGGACAGCATGGCGCGCGACAAGCAGTTGAAGATCGCCAGTGAAACGCTCTTCCTCTATGCCCCGCTCGCGCATCGCCTGGGCCTGTACAACATCAAGAGCGAGCTCGAGGACCTCGCGCTGAAGTTCAAGGAACCGGTGATCTACGCGGACATCAGCCAGCGCCTCAAGAAGGGCGAGGCCGTGCGTCGCCGGTTCATCAGCCGCTTCATCCTCCCCATCCGCGAGGCGATGGACAAGGAGGGCTTCAATTACGTGATCAAGGGACGGCCGAAGAGCGTGCACAGCATCTACAACAAGATGCTGAAGAAGAACGTGTCCTTCGAGGAGGTGTACGACGTCTTCGCCATCCGCATCATCATCGACACGCGGCCCGAGCTGGAGAAGGCCGACTGCTGGAAGGTGTACAGCATCGTGACGGACTACTACCAGCCCAACCCCGACCGGCTGCGCGACTGGATCAGCACACCGAAGACCAACGGGTACGAGAGCCTGCAGACCACGGTGATGAGCCCGGGCGGCCGGTGGGTGGAAGTGCAGATCCGCAGCCAGCGCATGGACGAGATCGCCGAGATGGGCCTGGCCGCGCACTACCGCTACAAGGATGAGCAGGAGCACACCAGCGCGCTGGACAACTGGCTCAACCGGATCCGCGAGATGCTCGACGACACCGGTGGCAACGCCGTGGACTTCGTGCGCGACTTCAAGCTGGACCTGTTCAGCGACGAGATCGTGGTCTTCACGCCGAACGGCGAGATGCGCAACCTGCCCACCGGTGCCACCGCGCTGGACTTCGCCTTCGAGATCCACACCCAGATCGGCCGCCAGTGCATCGGCGCCAAGGTGAACCACAAGCTTGTACCACTGAGCCAGCCCCTGAAGAGCGGCGATCAGATCGAGATCATCACCAGCAAGAAGCAGCAGCCCAAGGAGGACTGGCTCACCTACGCGGTCACCGCGAAGGCCAAGCATCGCATCAAACAGGCCCTGCGCGAGCAGAAACGCAAGCTGGCCGTGGTGGGCCGGGAGGCCGTGCAGCGCCAGCTGCGCAGCTGGGGCGCCAAGGTGGACGCGGGGAACGTGAACGCCCTGGTGGAACACTTCGCCCGCAAGGACGCCACCGACCTGTACTACCAGGTGGCGCGCGGCAAGCACCAGCTGGAGAAGATCACCGGCATGCACGTCAAGTCCGGAAGACTGACCCTGCCGAAAGTGGTGCGCACCGAGGAGGAACGGTCGCTGGAGGAAGTGGTGGCCGAGATCCGCGGCAGCGACAAGAACGCCGCACTCGTGCTGGGCGATGACCTGAAGCGGATCGACTATCAGCTTTCGAGCTGCTGCAACCCCATCGCCGGCGACGACGTCTTCGGCTTCATCAGCCCGGACGATGGCATCAAGATCCACCGGGTGAACTGCCCCAACGCGGTGCAGCTGATGAGCAACTTCGCCTACCGCATCGTGAAGGCGCGCTGGAAGGGCAAGGACACCGTGGAGTTCCTGGCGGGCATCCGCTTCAGCGGGATCGACGAGGTGGGTCTGGTGAACAAGATCACGAACATCATCAGCCACGAGCACAACGTGAACATGCGCGCCATCAGCTTCGAGAGCAACGACGGTATCTTCTCCGGCAAGGTGATGGCCTTCGTGCATGATACGGACCACCTCAACGCGCTCATGGACAAGCTGCGCCGGGTGCGCGGGGTGCGCAGCGTGGAGCGGGTGGACCACTGATCCGCGAGGCCCCGCTGCACCGCGTGGACCGGCTGATCGGCACCGGCCCAGCCGCAGCATACCGCACGGTGATGGTCCGATACGCGTCCCTTACCTTTGCCGCCATGGTGGCGGTCGACCAACAGGCAAGCGTGCAGCGCATCTTCAGCGAGTACCTTGAACGACACGGGCACCGGAAAACGCCGGAACGCTTCGCCATCCTGAGCGAGGTATACGCCCACGATGGCCACTTCGACATCGAACGGCTCTATGGCCGCATGAAGATGAAGAAGTACCGCGTGAGCCGGGCGACTCTGTACAATACCATGGACCTGTTGCTGGACTGTGAGCTCGTTCGGCGGCATCATTTCAACGGCACCCATTCGCAGTTCGAACGCGCCCACGCCAACCGCCAGCATGACCACCTGATCTGCACCACCTGCGGCCAGGTCCAGGAGTTCTGTGATCCGCGGATTCAGCAGATCAGGAACACGGCCAG
>JAGQVR010000223.1:1509-4527 GCA_020437875.1 Flavobacteriales bacterium | reverse complement strand
AGTCGGCGTTCTTGTAATAGTAGTCCACCTTCTTCGCCTGTGGCGCGGCGAGCACGATGGCGCAATCGCTGTTCACCAGGATGGCCTTGCGCGCGTCGAGGTGGTCCTTGGCGGGCGCGGTCTTGAAGCCGTGGAGCCGCAGCGAGCGCAGGTTCTTCTCCACCGCGATCTTGGGCGTCACGTCCTTCGCCTTGCCGATCTTCTTCACCTGCGTGGGACGGTGCACGTGGTAAAGCAATGAGCTCATGCCATCGAAGCCGACGGTGCCGAAGAGCTGCTCGTAGTAGTAGCGGTCCTTGCCGTTCTTGAACACGGTGTGCCGCTTGTGTGGGATCTTGCCGAGGGAGTGGTAGATGGGCATTGCCGGTTGCGTTTTGGCGCGTTACGTATTGCAGGTTGTCCGTTCGCGCAAGCCTACGCGCTTGTCTGTTCTCGTTGGATGATGGATGTCAACTCCGGGTGAAGGGTGCCGTTGAGCGCGAGCAATTCCTCCTCCTCGCGGATGCGGCGGCGCAGTCCCTCGGGATCGTTGATGGCCTTGGTCTTCGTACTCCGCGTGCTGCGGCCCTTGCGCCAGGCGCGCTGCTGATCGATCGGCAGCTGGTGGATCTCGCGGCAGCTGGGCGAACAACAGTCAGCATACTTCGCCGCGCAGGCCTCGCATTGCACCAGCAGCATGTTGCAGGTGGCCTCCTGGCAGTTGCTGATGCGATCGCTGGTGCTGCCGCATTGCATGCAGGTGCTCACCACGTCATCGGTGATGCGTTCCGCGAGACGCTCGTCGAACACGAAGTTCTGGCCCTTGTACTTGCTGGCGAGTCCTTGCGCCTTGATCTGGCGCGCATAGTCGATGATGCCGCCGTGCAGCTGGTTCACGTGCGTGAAGCCTTCGTGCTTCAGGTAGGCGCTGGCCTTCTCGCAACGGATACCACCGGTGCAGTAAAGCAGGACCTCGGCATCCTTCTTCGCTTTCATCACCTCCTTCACCTCTTCAATGGCCCCGCGGAAGGTGTCCGCCTTGGGCAGGTAGGCGCCCTCGAAGTGCCCGATCAGGCATTCGTAGTTGTTGCGCATGTCCACCACCAGCGCCCCTTCCTCCATCTTCCGGTTGAAGGTGGCCGCGTCGAGGTGCGCGCCGACGTTGGTCACGTCGAAGGCATCATCGGCGAGGCCATCCGCCACGATCTTCTTCTTCACCTTGATGGCGAGCTTGAGGAAGCTCTTCCCATCATCCTCCACGGCGATCTTCCAAGGCACCTGGGCGAAGGCCTCACGCGCATCGAGGGCAGCACGGAAGGGCTCGAGGTTCGCGGTGGGCAGGCTCACCTGGGCATTGATGCCCTCTTGGGAGATGTAGATGCGACCGAGTACGCCGAGCGAATCCCATTCCTGATAGAGTTCATGGCGCAGGGCCTCGACCTCCTTCAGGCGGACGTAGCGATAGAAGGAGAGGGTGGTGCGCTCCACCCCTTCGCGTTCCAATTTGGCCCGAAGGATGTCCGGCCGGTCAAGGTTGCGAAGGCGATGCGTGTCCATGCTGCGAAAGTACGGAGGAGCGACGGCCCTTGCCACGGGCCGAGTAGCTTCGCCGCATGTCCAAGAAGATCCTCGTCATTGGCTCCAGCGGCCAGATCGGTACCGAGCTCGTGGAAGGGCTCCGTGAGCGTTTCGGAAATGCGAACGTGGTGGCAAGCGATATCAAGGAGCCCCAGGTCAAGCAGGACGGTCCCTTCGCTATGGTGAACGCCATGGACCGCCGCGGGATCGAACGGGTGATCGATAAGCATGGGATCACGGAGGTGTACCTGCTCGCTGCGTTGTTGAGCGCCACCGCCGAGAAGGACCCCGCCTTCGCCTGGCAGTTGAACATGGAGAGCCTCTTCATCGTGCTGGAGCTGGCGCGCGAGGGGCGCATCCGAAAGGTCTACTGGCCGAGCAGCATCGCCGTCTTCGGACCGACGACCCCCAAGGATGGGACGCCGCAACACACGATCGCGGAGCCGTCCACCGTCTACGGCATCAGCAAGCAGGCCGGGGAGCGCTGGTGTGCCTATTATCATCAACGCTATGGGGTCGATGTGCGGAGCATCCGCTACCCCGGGCTCATCGGATGGAAGAGCGCACCCGGCGGCGGGACGACGGATTACGCGGTCCACATCTTCCACGAGGCCCTCAAGCAGGGCCGATACACCTGCTTCCTGGGGCCGAGGACCACCCTGCCGATGATGTACATGCCCGATGCCATCCGCGCGACCATCGACCTCATGGAAGCGCCGGCTGAGCAGGTGAAGGAACGCGGCGGCTACAACCTGTCCGGCTTCAGCTTCGATCCCGAGGAGATCGCTGCCGAGGTACGGCGGCACATCCCGGACTTCACCATCGACTATGCCCCGGACCAGCGGCAGGCCATCGCTGATAGCTGGCCCCGCAGCATCGACGACAGCACGGCCCGCGCTGATTGGGGTTGGAGCCCCAGCTACGACCTGCGCGCGATGGTGGATGACATGATGGCGCACCTGAAGAACCGGGTCGCGAAGAGCTGAAACCTTTTCAAGCCCGCCCACGTATCGCGTGCGTCAAGACAGGTACGATCGCATGTCATTCCCGAAACGCCCCCTCTTCCTCGCCGCTTCCGCCCTCCTGGTGATCTCCTTGCAATGCTCCTTCGCCCAAGCGGGTACGATGGTGCAGGACACCCTGAACCGGGTGGATGAGATGGGCCGGAAACAGGGCTTCTGGAAGGTGACCGCGCCGAACATGGATAAGCCGGGCTATTCCGATGGTCAGCTGATCGAGGAGGGCCGCTACACGAACAGCAAGCGTATCGGCCTGTGGAAGCGCTACTGGCCGAACGGCAAGGTGATGAGCGAGATCACCTACCAGATGGGTCGGCCGCGTGGTGCCTACAGGACCTACTACCCGAGCGGCCGCACCGAGGAGCAGGGCAACTGGGACCTGGACCGCAATACCGGCAAGTTCCAACGCTACCACCCCAACGGGCAACTGGCCCAGGACTTC
>JAGQVR010000223.1:0-1409 GCA_020437875.1 Flavobacteriales bacterium | reverse complement strand
AGGGCAACTGGGACCTGGACCGCAATACCGGCAAGTTCCAACGCTACCACCCCAACGGGCAACTGGCCCAGGACTTCATCTTCACCCCGGACGGTGTGCGGGATGGCGAACAGAAGTACTACCACGAGAACGGTCAGCTGGCCGTGCAGGTCAACGTGGAACAAGGCAAGGAGGATGGGACGCTGAAGCGCTACACCCCGGATGGCCAGTTGCAGCAGGTGGCCGAGTTCAACGATGGGGTGATCAATGCTGCGAACAGCAAGTACCTCAAGCCGGTCCCCAAGGCCGAAGAAGTGAAGGTGGACCCGAAGGCCGCACCCGCCCCGGCCGTGACGGCTGAAGAGACGACCAATGCCGTCACCTTCCGGGAGAACGGCTACAACACCCTCTACGACCGGCAGCTCCGCATCTCTCAGCAGGGCGAGTTCAAGCAGGGCCGCCTCTACGACGGCCGTCGCTATACCTACGACAAGGATGGCATCCTGCAACGGATCCAGGTCTTCAAGCAGGGCCGCTACAGCGGTGATGCCGTGATCACGGACGAGGATCGCCAGTAGATCGGGAAGGGTCGGCGGCGGCCTGTACCTTCGCGGGCCTTATCGTTGATCATGTCCGAGCCGATCCATGGCCCCTTGTACATCACGAACACCCTGACCCGCAGGAAGGAGGAGTTCGTCCCCCTGGACCCACCCCGCGTTGGTCTGTATGTCTGTGGCCCCACCGTGTACAGCGATGTCCACCTGGGCAATGTCCGCACCTTCCTCAGCTTCGATACGCTCTACCGCTGGCTGTCCTTCATCGGCTACAAGGTGCGCTACGTGCGCAACATCACCGACGTGGGTCATCTTGTGGGGGATGTGGACGAGGGGGAGGACAAGATCGCGAAGCGCGCACGGCTGGAGCAGCTGGAACCCATGGAGATCGTGCAGAAGTACACCAATGGCTTCCACGATGTGATGCGCCTATTCAACATCCTGCCGCCGAGCATCGAGCCCACGGCCACCGGCCATTTGATCGAACAGATCAGCATGGTCGAACGCATCATCGATAGTGGATACGGCTACGAGGTGAACGGAAGCGTGTACTTCGATGTGCCGCGATTCGCCGGGAAGCATGCCTACGGTGAACTGAGCGGCCGCCGGATCGACGAGCTCCTGACCAACACCCGCGATACCGAGGGGATGGACGAGAAGCGAAGCCCGCTCGACTTCGCCATCTGGAAGAAGGCCGAACCGCAACACCTGATGAAGTGGCCGAGCCCATGGGGAGAGGGCTTCCCCGGCTGGCACCTCGAGTGCAGTGCCATGAGCACGAAGTACCTCGGCCTCACCTTCGACATCCATGGTGGCGGCATGGACCTGAAGTTCCCGCACCACGAATGCGAGATCGCGCAGAGCATCGCCGCCGAT
>JAGQVR010000222.1 GCA_020437875.1 Flavobacteriales bacterium | reverse complement strand
GCCGCCCCAACGAAGCCCAAGCCGCTACTTTTGCCCGCCATGCGCACTCTGCTCGCCGTCCTGTGGCTGTGTTGCTCAGCACCCATCGTGCATGGCCAGACCATCGCGGACACGACCATGGCCCTGACGGTGGTGCAGGGCAGCTACGCCCAGCAGCTGCCCGGTGGTGACCTGGCCGACCGCTTCGGTACGAACAACAACGTGGGGCTGGCCGCATGGCGCAAGCTGGGCAACAACATCACCCTCGGCGCCGAGGGTTCCTTCATCTTCGGGAACCAGGTGCGGGAGCCCGGCATCCTGCGCAACGTTCTGAACAGTGCCGGCCAGGTAATGGACCAGGAAGGTGTCATCGCCGATGTGTTCCTCTTCCAACGGGGCTGGTCGGCCTTCGCGACGGTGGGTCGCATCTTCCCGCTCTTCGGCCCGAACCCCAACTCCGGGTTGCATGTGAAGCTGGGCGGCGGCTACCTCCGACACAAGGTGCGGATCCAGACCCAGGAGAACGTGGTGCCACAATTGGAGGACGAATACCTCGAAGGCTATGACCGACTTTGCGCGGGACCAGCCGGCCTGCTCTATCTCGGCTACCAGCACTTCGCAAACAAGGGCCGGGTGAACTTCCACGTCGGGCTCGAATTGATCGCCGGGAGCACCAGCTCCTTGCGAGCCTTCAACTTCGATACGGAACAGGCCAACAAGGAGGATCGGCTCGACCTGCTGAGCGGGTTGCGGGTGGGCTGGACTTTGCCGATCTACAAGAAGAAGGACACGGGATTCCATTTCTACTGATGGCACTCCTCCTGCGACTGGGGACCGCCCTCTACCACGCCGGCATCAAGCTGGCAGCGCCCTTCATGCCGAAGGCCAGGGCCTGGGTGGACGGTCGTCGAGGGCTCTGGGAACGACTTGAGGCTCGGGCCGCGGCCCTCGAAGGCTGCCTGTGGGTCCATTGTGCCAGCGTGGGCGAGTTCGAACAGGCACGTCCGGTGCTCGAAACCATCAAGCAGGCACGGCCCGAACTGCCCATCCTCCTCACCTTCTTCAGCCCGAGCGGTCATACGGCCCGGAAGGAATATCCGCTGGCCACGCATGTGGAATACCTGCCCGCCGATACCGCAGCGAACGCAAGCCGGCTTGTGGCGCTGGTCAGGCCGCGCATGGCCGTCTTCATCAAGTACGAGTTCTGGTACCAGCACCTCCAAGCCTTGAAACGCGCCCAGGTGCCGACCTACCTCGTGAGCGCCATCTTCCGCCGGTCACAGCCCTTCTTCCAATGGTATGGCAGCGCCCACCGCAGCATGCTCCGCTTCTTCGACCGGCTCTTCGTGCAGGACGAGGGATCCCGCGAACTGCTTGCCGGCATCGGCATCTCCAACGTAACGGTGAGCGGTGATACGCGCTTCGACCGTGTGATGGACATCGTGCAGCAGGACCCGGATCTTCTACTCGCAGCGGCCTTTCGTTCATCGGCGCAAGGACCCGTTATCGTGGCCGGAAGCACGTGGCCGGATGATGAACGACTGTTGGGGGAGACCTTGTCCTCCTTCACGGAGCTCCGGGCCATCATCGTTCCACACGAATTGGGCGAGTCCAAGTTGAATACCACGGCAAGCCTGTTCCCCGGACCGTTGATCCGATGGACCGATGAGGCGGATCCGGCAGGCGCCCGCACCCTGCTCGTGGACCAAATGGGCCAGCTCTCGAAGCTGTACAAGTACGCCGACATCACCTATGTGGGTGGCGGCTTCAAGAGCGGGATCCACAATACGCTGGAAGCTGCGGCCTGGGGCCGGCCGGTGATCTTCGGTCCGAACTACGACCGCTTCGCCGAGGCCCACGGGTTGATCGCGGCCGGTGCGGGCTTCAGCGTGCGTACCACTGCGGAATTGCGCGACGTGCTCGATCGCCTGCTGAAGGAGCCGGATGCATTGCACAAGGCTTCGGAGGCGGCCGCTCGCTATGTGCGGGAGCGGACCGGTGCCACCCAGCGTGTGACCGGGGTGCTACTGCCACAACTGCGCTGATCAACGGCTGTCCTTGCTGAACTCCACTTTGACCGGCACGAGCTTGCTGGATCCGAGCTTCCGTTGACCGTACGTGAAGAAGGTCCCCTTGTCCACCTGGAACACCCCGGTGCCCGCGAGGTAATCCGCGTTCTTGTCCGAAACGAGGACGATCTTGGTCCGGTACTTCCCGGCATCATCGAAGCTGACGATCATGCTGCGGCAGTCCTTCGCATCGATCCCCTTCTCCAGCCGTTCGCCCTTCTTCCTACGCTCGATGTTGTTCTCATCATCGATGAACAGGATGTGGAGCTGGTCATCGAAGAGCACCGCCTGGGAATTACCCAGGTAATAGGCCGTCGTATTGATGTAGCGAGGCAGCGTGCTCATCCACTCCAGGTTCCCCTTGGTATCGAACGAATGGGCGATCATGTCGCCGTTCACGTACTTGGTGACGGTGCGCGAGCCGCCGGTACCCGAGCTCACCGTGGACTGGTAGCTGTAGCTCACCTCGGTCACCAGGTGGAACCGCCCGTCGGTGCCGCGGAGAAGGTCCGCGACCACCATCTCCTCGTACAGCTTGTCGTTGTTCTTGCCGAAGGTCGGGAACTCGAAATGCCCCCGTTGTTCGAAGCGATCACCCTTGGCCTCCCAGACCGCGATGAACGAGCCCGGGGTCTTGTCCTTCTTCTCGTCCAGTGATCCGTATACCCCGGCACACACCATGGAACCGTCCTCAAGGCCTAGCAGGTCCACATCAACAGGATAGTGCGCTCCGTCCATCTTGAAGGTGTTCTCCGAATGTCCATCAGGCCCCATGCGGTGAATGCGTGACTCGAAGTCGATAACACCCTTCTTCACATCGCGGTTGCCGAACTTGTTCTTGACCCAGGCCGTCGCAGTGCCATCGTTCGTCACTTCGACATCGAGCAGCGCGCTCCTGGTCCCCTTGACCTCACTGACGACGAAGTGCTCCCAGAGCGTCTCCATCCGCTCGTTGACGACCATGAAGAAGTGCACCGCCTGCTTGTCCTCGGTACTCATCTCCGGACTGTAGATCAACATCTTCGTTGAATCCGGTGAGAGCTTCGTCATGAAGCCGAACGGCGCCGCTTCGGCACCCATGAACGGGAAGCCCTTGGTCGACTTGGCGTAGTCGATGGAAGCGAACTCCTGCAAGGGAGCGTTGTTCCTTGTCAGGCGGGGATCGAACTCCTGCCACAGGAGGCGGAACCTCTTCTCGTCCTTGAGCCGCTGGCTCCCGATCAATAGCGGCTTGCCGCCGAACATCACGATATCCTCCAGTGCCGTCTGTCCGACCGACGAGCGCAGGTTGGGCTCTATGGAGCGCACGAGCTCGATCTTGTCCATCGTGTACAGGTCCAGGCGATACTCCAGGTCCACGATCGGGATCATCATCAGGCTGACGCCCGTGGCCTTCGCCTTCAGCACCACGATGCTGTTGTCGTGCGTACGGATCAGGCGTGATGCGATCAGCTTGTCCGACGCATCAGCATCCGAACTCATGCGCACCTTGATCTTGGTGCGTTCGTCCTGCGCGGAAAGGCCGGTGGTGACGAGGAATACGAAGAGCAGGAACAGGAAATGGGACTTACGCGACATGGGCTTCTCGGGATGGAAGGGCAATAATACCGGCTGGACCCGATCCCTCGGCTATCCCAGCTTCGGATTGTCGCGATGCCGGCGTGCATCACGCTGCGAGCGCTTGGCCATGGCCTTCTCCCATGCCGCCTGCAGGTCGGTGCCGGTCTGGTTCGCCAGGCAGAGGACCACGAACAACACGTCCGAAAGCTCCTCTCCAAGGTCCTTCGCACGGTCGCTCTCCTTCTCGCTCTGCTCACCGTAGCGGCGGGCCATGATCCGCGCCACCTCACCCACCTCCTCGCTCAGCATGGCCATGTTCGTGAGCGGATCGAAATAACGCACACCAGTGGTCCTGATCCATTCGTCCACCTCGGCCTGCAAGCTGCCCAGCGGTTCGTTCGTGTCCATCATTCGCGGAGTTGGCTATCGATGATGATCGTGACCGGCCCATCGTTGACCAGTGAGACCTGCATGTTCGCGCCGAACTCACCACTTCGCACCGGCCTGCCGAGCAACTCGCCGAGCCGTTGTTTGGCGCGGAGATAGAGCGGCGTGGCCTCCTCCGGCCTTGCTGCGCGGATGTAGCTCGGGCGATTGCCCTTCACCGTGCTCGCGTGCAGGGTGAACTGGCTTACGAGGAGGATGTCGCCATGCACCTGTTGCAGGTCGAGGTTCATCTGCCCTTCGGGATCGGCGAAGATGCGCAGCCGCACGATCTTGCCGCACAGCCACTCCAGGTCCTCCTCGGTATCCCCTGCGGTGATGCCCAGCAGGACGAGCAGGCCCCTGTTGATGTGCGACCGTTGCGTGCCGTCGATGTCCACGGCCGCTTCGCTCACCCGTTGCACCACCGCGCGCATCTCAATGACCGTTCAATCGGAACCACTCCTCCGTGCGTTGCAGCTTCTCCGCTTCGGTGCCCTTGCCCTGGATGGCATCGCGGTACGTG
>JAGQVR010000221.1 GCA_020437875.1 Flavobacteriales bacterium | reverse complement strand
CGTTGCAGCCGCGCATCACCGCGATGTGGTAGCTGATCAGCTGCAGCGGTACAACGCTCAACAGGGGAACGAGCGGGTCCGAGGTCTCGGGGATCTCGATCACGTGATCGGCGAGGTCCTTCACCATGGTATCGCCCTCGGTCACGATCGCGATGATCTTGCCCTTGCGCGCCTTCACCTCCTGGATGTTGCTCACGACCTTCTCGTAGCTCGCCCCCTTGGTGGCGATCACGAACACCGGCATCGCTTCGTCGATCAGGGCGATCGGGCCATGCTTCATCTCGGCGGCCGGATATCCCTCCGCATGGATGTAGCTGATCTCCTTCAACTTGAGCGCGCCTTCCAGTGCGACGGGGAAGGTGTAACCACGTCCCAGGTAGAGCGCATTGCTCGCATCCTTGTAAATGTCGGCGATGTACTTGATCTGCGCCTCCTTCTGCAGCACCTTCTGCACCTTGTCAGGAATGGCGTCCAACTCGTTCAACAAGCGGTAGAAGTTGCCACCGCTGAGGGTGCCGCGCTTCTGCCCGATCATCAGTGCCATGAGCGTGAGCACCGTGACCTGTGCGGTGAAGGCCTTGGTGCTGGCCACGCCGATCTCGGGACCCGCGTGCGTGTATGAACCCGCGTGGGTCACCCGGGCGATGCTACTGCCCACCACGTTGCAGATGCCGATGATGGTGGCGCCACGCCCCTTCGCCAGTTCGATCGCGGCAAGGGTATCAGCCGTTTCACCGCTCTGGCTGATCGCGATGACGATGTCGTCCTCGTTCACGATCGGATTGCGGTAGCGGAACTCACTGGCGTACTCCACCTCCACCGGGATGCGGGCGAACTCCTCGAAGAGGTACTCCCCCACCATGCCCGCGTGCCAGCTCGTACCACAACCCAGGATCAGGATGCGCTTCGCGTTGACGAACTTCTGCTCGTAGTCCTTGATCCCACCGAGCACCACCTCCCCCTTGCCCAGGTTCAGGCGGCCGCGCATGCTGTCCCGGATGCTCCGCGATTGCTCGTGGATCTCCTTCAGCATGAAATGGTCGTAGCCTCCCTTCTCCAGGGCCTCCAACTGCAGTTCGAGCTCCTGGATGAAGGGGGTCTTCACCTGGTTCTTGATGTTGCGGATCTTGAGGCCCTTGGTCCGGTCTATCACAGCGATCTCCCCATCCTCGAGGTAGACCACGTTCTTGGTGTGCTCAACGATCGGCGTGGCGTCGCTGGCGCAGAAGAACTCGCCTTCACCGATGCCGATCACCAGTGGCGAGCTCTTGCGTGCCGCCACCATCACCTCCGGGTTCTTGCGGTCGAGCACAACGATCGCATAGGCACCCACCACGTTCGACAGGGCAAGGCGGACCGCCTCGGCCAGATCCACGTTCTCGCTCCGCTGGATGTCATCGATCAGGTGCACGAGCACCTCGGTGTCCGTGTCACTGCGGAAGACATGGCCCCTATGCACCAGCTCCTCCTTGATCGGTGCGTAGTTCTCGATGATCCCGTTGTGGATGAGCGCCAGATCGCCGCTGGTACCCTGGTGTGGGTGGGCGTTCACGTCGTTCGGTGGACCGTGGGTGGCCCAGCGCGTGTGGCCGATCCCTACCGTTCCCACCGTGGATCGCCCGTTGATGTGCGACTCCAGGTCGCTCACCTTGCCCTGGCATTTGTAGATGGTCAGGGCATCGCCATCGAGCAATGCCACACCGGCGCTGTCATAGCCACGGTACTCCAGGCGACGCAGTCCGTTGATCAGGATCGGATAGGCTTGCTTCTCTCCCAGGTAGGCGACGATCCCGCACATGTCCGTTCAGTATGTGGTAAATGTAAGGAGCAGGCGCATGGGGGTCTCCGGATGGTCCGGACCGCATAGGATAGCCCTGTTCGCGCTCACCCCTGCACTGCTGGCGACAAGGACGAGGCCGTCATCCGGCAGGGTACCGTTCATCACCTGCAGCGCGTAACGGGTGATGTTGAACCGGTAGTTCCGTTCATCCGCATCGTAGGTCCCACCGATCCCGGTGACCCCGTTCAGCTGGTCAGGGAGGAAGGTATCGCTTCCATCGACCTTGCGAAAAAGGAGCAGTGTACCCGGTGGCGTTTGGAACGGATGGAAGCTGCCGCGAACAGGAACGATCAACTCAGCCTTGGACAGGGCCTTGCCCGGCTCCAAGCGTTCCGGCAGATCCGGGAAACGCAAGGCCGCGCGGGAGCCGCCAAGGGTCTGCAGATAGAGCGCCTCGCTCGGCGCGCTCTGATCGATCAAGGCTTCGATGAGCCCGGGCGTCACCGCTTGGGACCGGTCCCTTTCCACCGTGGTGTAGCGCACCCCGCTCGCGCTCATGATCAGGTCCAAACTGCGGAGCAGTTCAGGCTGGTTGTTCACGTCATGGTAATACACCGTCACTTTGGAATTGTTCCCGATGGTATTGATGTAGAGGATACCGCCCTGGTTGGGGGCCTGCGATCCGTTCTCCACGGAGACCTTGACCCCCTTGAAGAAGTCCAGGAAGGACGGATTGTCCACCATCGATGAGGTGCCAAAGGCATTGAGGAAACGTTCTGCGAGATCCAGCCGCAGGGGGATGCGCACCTGCGGCACCACGGTGTCATTGGCCAGGACAACGTTGCTCGTCGGGTCCGGCGTGATCTCTCCGCGGTGCAGCGCAACGAGGTCATCCGTGAACACCTCAGGCCGGTCATCTGAATGGTAGACCGTATCGACCGAGAGCGAAGCACTGAGCTCCTGCACCACGAACCGCTGCGTGCTCAGATCGCCATAGTGCGTGGCTGACGACTCGAAGGCCAATGCGAGCACAATGCTGTCCGCGACCAGTCCGCTGGTATCCTGCCCCTGACCGATGTTGTTCGAGGTAAGCCGGAGCTGGGCGACGAGGCTGGCCTTGAGCGCACCGAAGTCCGGATCAACGTACGAGCCGACCAGGTTGCGCGAGAGGCCGCTGGTCTGCACCGCACTGTCCTGAAAGGTGAATGCATGCATCACCGCCGTATCGGCCACGAGACCGAGCGGTTCACCTGGCAACAACTCCAGTCCGAGATCGTCCTCCGGCTTGCGGCAGCCTTGAAGAACGGCTATCGCAAGGCAAGCCAGCAGCAACCTGGACGGCAGGCCTGCGGGCCGGTGCGGGAATGGCGCGGTCACCGGATCAAACGAGGGCTTCCTCCAGAATGGTCTGGTAGAACTCAGCGTGGGCCTTAACAGGATCGCCGTCGGCCACGAAGGGCATCACCGGCTTGTCGTAGGCCTTCACAGCCGTCTCCAAGCCCTTGCTCAGTTTCGCAGTGGAACGAACCACCGCGTCCGAAAGGCCCATGGCGAACTTCATCAGTTCATCCGTGGTCGGCTTGGCCAGCCCCTTGAGCAGGTCCTTGTCGAACCCTTCCATCACCAGCTTCTTTGCGAGGTCCTTGTCGAGCACCTCCGACTTCTGGTCGTGCACGCTGAAGACCAGCTTCGTGTTCTCGAAGTGCGGATCGTCCGCGAAATGATGACGCACATAGAGGGGTACGAAGGCCGTCATCCAGCCATGGCAGTGGATGATGTCCGGCACCCAACCGAGCTTGCGCACCGTCTCAAGGACCCCACGTCCGAAGAACAAGGCCCGCTCATCGTTATCCGGGAAGAAATTCCCTTCGGCATCGTGGGTATCGGCCTTGCGGCGGAAGTACTCCTCGTTGTCGATGAAATACACCTGCATGCGTGCGCTGGGCACGCTGGCCACCTTGATCAGGAGCGCATGGTCGGTGTCGTTGATGATCAGGTTCATACCGCTCAGGCGGATGACCTCGTGCAGCTGATGGCGGCGTTCATTGATGCACCCGAACTTGGGCATGAACACCCGGATCTCGTTACCGAGGTCCAGGATGCCCTGGGGCAGCTGCCGCGCGACCTTCGCCATCTCCTCCGGACCGTCCATGAAGGGTTGGATCGATTGGGAGATGGTGAGGATCTTCGCGTTCTTCAAGCTCATGGTCAATTGGGAAATTGCGGGTACAAAAATATAGACTTTTCAGCGGAACTTCAACATGGACGCCTAGCTTCGCCCCGCTCCCACCCTCTCAGAAGCCGCGTCCCGCTTGGATTTCCTTGAACTTCCCCCGGCCATGGCCGAATGGTCCGCCAAGGCACGGCGTGAGGGCCGTAGCGTGGGTTTCGTGCCCACCATGGGGGCCCTGCATGAGGGTCACCTCGACCTGATCAAGCGTGCCCGGCAGACACACTCCGCCGTGGCGTGCAGCATCTTCGTCAACCCGCTGCAATTCAATAACTTGGATGACCTGGAGCGCTACCCCAGGCAGCTTGAGAAGGACAGTGCGCTCCTCCAGGAAGCTGGCTGCGACGCGCTATTCGCCCCCCGAGCTGAAACGCTGTTCGCTGATCTTCAGGAACTTGTATATGATCTCGGTGGCTTGGATGGCTATTGGGAAGGACCCTCCCGACCCGGTCATTTCCTAGGGGTGGTGAACGTGGTGGAGCGACTTTTCCACTTCGCGAGACCCGATGAGGCCTTTTTCGGCGAGAAGGACCGCCAGCAGCTCACCATCCTGCGGTACATGGCCAGGCAGGAGCGC
>JAGQVR010000220.1 GCA_020437875.1 Flavobacteriales bacterium | reverse complement strand
GGAGCAACGGCGCGACAACCGCCACGATCACGGCGAGCACGACCGGTACCTACAGCGTGGACGTCACCTTGAACGGCTGCATGACGAGTGACGCGATCAGCGTGACGGTGCTCTCAGCGACCGCCGTCGACATCGGTCCGGACGCCACCATCTGCGACGGTGAACAAGTGACGCTCGATGCCACCACGGCCGGTGCCACCTACCTCTGGAGCACGGGTGCCACGACCCCGACCATCGACGTGACCACATCCGGCACCTACAGCGTGGAGGTCTTCGTTGGGCAGTGCAGTGCGACCGATCAAGCCACCATCACGGTGAATACCATGCCGGTCGTCGACCTTGGTCCCGACCAGGTCTTCTGTTCGGGGGAAACCAACACGGTCCTGGATGCCACCTGGCCTGCCGCCACCTACCTGTGGAGCACCGGTGCTACCACCCCGACGCTCGCCGTCAGCGCTGATGGCAGCTACGATGTGGCGGTGACCTTGGGGAACTGCACCGCCACTGATGATGTGACCATCGCCTTCGGTTCCTTCACCTATTCGCTCGGTCCGGATGTCACCCTTTGCCCCGGGGATGAAGTGGTGCTCGGTACCGACCTGCCCGCTGGCACGAGCACCTGGAACGGGACGATCGTTTCCCCAACCCTCGTCGCGAACACAGCCGGGACCTACACGCTCCATTTCGTGGCGCCCAGCGGCTGTGAGGTGCGTGATACGATCCAGGTGAACATGGTCGCGTTGGGCGCCCTCGACCTCGGACCTGACGCCACCATTTGTGATGGAGAGAGCATCACGCTGGACGCCACGATGCCTGGTGCGTCCTACCTCTGGGAGGATGGAAGCTCGGCCCCCGAACGATCGATCAGTTCTTCGGGCACCTATTCCGTGGAAGCGACTCTCAACGGCTGTTCCGTGAGCGACGAGATAACGATCACCGTAACGCCGCTTCCCTCCTTCGACCTCGGCCCGGATCTCGCGATATGCCCGGGCGAGAGCATCACCTTCGACGTGGGCGTACCGAATGGCACCTACAACTGGAGCAATGGGAGCACGGCTTCCACCCTCACCATGAACAGCCCGGGTACGGCCGGTGTGACGGTCACGGTGGATGGTTGTGCCGCAAGCGACGCGGTCACCGTGAGTTTCCTGGATGCACCCGTGATCGACCTAGGACCGGACACGACCCTCTGCGCTGGAGCCACGCTCACCCTGAACGTCGACCAACCCGATACCGACTTCCTGTGGGATGATGGCAACACCTCACCCATCCGCGTGATCAGTGCAGCCGGGATCTATTGGGTCGATGCCTCACGGAACTCATGCACCCAACGGGACAGCATCGTGGTCGACGTGTTCGATCCGTCGCAATTCCATCTCGGACCTGACCGCAGCATCTGTGCGGGATCGAGCACCACCATCGGATCACCCATGAATGGAGCATCCTACTCCTGGAGCACCGGTGCAACGACCTCCACGATCACGGTGCAGGAGGAAGGGACGTATGATGTCACGGTGACCATCGCCGGCTGCGTGGCGCAGGATGCCATAGCGATCACCGAGATCATCGTGGCGGCCCCCGACCTGGGCCCCGACCGTTCCGCCTGCGTTGGTGAAGTGGTCATGTTGCATGCCGCCGGAGCACAGATCAGTTGGAGCACGGGTGCCGTCGGGCCGGACCTCATGGTTCAGACCAGTGGACTCTATACCGCGACCGTTGACAGTCTCGGTTGTACGGCCACCGACGCGGTTTACGTCGCGTTCGCACCGATGGTAACGACCGTCGACCTGAGCGGCGATGCGGAGATCTGCACCGGTGCCTTCGGCATGATCGAGGCCGCGCCGATACCGGGTGCCATGTTCACCTGGAGCGATGGCACCGTTGGTGATCGGATAGTGGTGGATGCACCGGGAACCTATACCGTCCGTGCGACCGGCATGTGCATCAACGCAACAGAGAGCTTCACGGTCGAGGCTGGCGACTGTGCCACCCAGGTGCACGTACCGAACGCCTTCACACCGAACAACGACGGCATCAACGACATCTTCCTGCCCGTGGTGGACGGTCCGGTGGACACCTATCAATTGGACATCTTCGATCGTTGGGGTGAGCGGATACACACCACCACCGACCGGTATGAGGGCTGGGACGGCACCTACGAGGGTGTGCTATCACAGGATGGGGTGTACGTCTGGAAGCTCCACTACCGGGCTCTCGGACCGGAAGGCGTGCGGAACGAACAATTCATCGGGCACGTCACCCTACTCCGTTGATCCAGGCTCCGTGCTGAAGCCGGCCTCCCTCCAGATGTAGCCGCCGTCGCTGAGCCTCCGGTACGCGCTGCGCTCTCCGTTCACGACCTTCACGATGGCCTCATTGATCACGATGACCTCGTCGTGTTCGGCAGGGATCACGAGCCTGCCCTTCCTATCGAAGACCCCGAGCCGGTCCGGACCACCAACGAGATGGCCGTATTGTGCATCGGCGAGATCCGTGTTCTGGAGTGCGATGACCTCCTTCCCCGCGCTGTCCAATGCGCCGAAGAGATCGCCGTTCTCCACACGTGCCGTTCCATCCACGAAGTCCCACACCTGGTCATAGCGTGGCTCCACCACCGAAGCCCCACGGACATCCACGAAGCCCCACTTGTTCTTCTTCTTCACCGGGAACAAGGGACCGTGCGTGCCACCGATGTCGGCATATTGGAACGGGACGATGCGCTCGTTGCGCACGTTGATGATGCCGCGCTTCCCTCCGGACTGCACCTCGGCACGACCCTGGTTGAAGTCCCCCCAGGCCGCCACATCCTGCGCCGCCTCATAGTCCTTGGGTATCACGAAGCGACCGGTGGTGTCCACGTAGCCACAACGGTTCCCCTCCACCACAAGGGCCAGTCCGTCGTGCAGGTCACCGACGTGGTCATACTTCGTTTCGAGCAGGACGGTGCCCTGCGGACCGATCGTTCCCATGCGCCCATTGCGACGCACACGGGACAAGCCACGCTCGAAGCCTTCGATCCATTCATACTCCAGTGGCACCACCAGCTGCCCGGAACGACCGATGACACCCGATCGACCATCCACCCCGACCACCGCAAGACCTTGATGGAAGTTGGCCGCCACATCATAGACCGGAGAGATCATCATCTGCCCGCGAGCGTTCACGTAGCCGTACTTGCCATGGTCCTCCGCATAGGCCAGTCCTTCCGAAAGGTCGCCCAGATCGGTGAATACCATGGGGACCACCAATTCCCCGTTGCGATCAACGGCCCCCACCCGTCCGGAGCGCTCCACCACCGCGGTGCCCTCCGCGAACTCGCGTACCTCGTCGTATTCCACTGGGACCACCACGCGACCCGAGCGGTTGATGGTGCCCACCCGGTCGCCGACGCCCACCAAGGCCTGGCCATGCAGGAAAGCCTCCACCCAGTCGTACTGTGCCTTTATCCGCTCGGTGCCTTCCGTGTCGATGAAGCCCCACTTCCCGTCCCGACGGAACGGAAGCAGCTCCACGCTGGCCATGCGGTAGTCATCCACCAGCTCGTCCATGAAGGGGTAATCCGGGAACTCCGCCACGAAGCGCGTGATCGTACCGACGCTGAGGTCCTTGGTGTAAGCCTCGTACAAGCTGCGCCAGGCATCCGGAACGCGATGATTGTCCGGGTAGGCCGCAATGAAAGCCTTGTATTGGGCGATGGTGCGACCCGGTGTGCTGAGCCGGAAGATGGCGTCCTCCGCCTTGCGCACGTTCGGGTTGTCCGGATGAGCCGCGATGAAAGCCATGAAGGAGGCGATATCCTGTGATGCCGTGGCCTCCGCATACAGGGCATCGTTCAATCGGGTCCGGGCCTCGTACACCTCCCGCGACGAGGGATACCGCTCCACGAACGAAGCATAGGCCGATGCCGTGTTCTTGGTGCGCGCCTCCTGGAAGGCTAGGTGATGCATGGCGGCACGGACCTCCTCGGCGCGCGGTCCGCTGGGATATCGGTCCAGGTAGCGTTGATAGGCGATCACCGTGTTCTGTCCACGCGCGATCTCCCAGGCCCGTTCGTACACATGATCACGCTGCGCCACGATGCTGGTGTGGCTCACTCCCAGCGCACCGATCTTGATACGCTCCTTGTCCGGTGCACCCGTGAAGGCGAGGTCGGCGCGAACGATGAACTGGTAGGCGGAATCCAACTCGTAGAACGGATTGTCGGCACGGCCACTGATCACGCTGAGGCCGTACCAGGCTGCGGCGGGGTGCCTCTTCACCTCCTTGCGGAAGAGCTCCCGTGCCTTGAAATAGTCATGTACCTCCAGCGCCTTGAAGGCCTTCTCCAGGCCACCCGCCCGAACCGATGTCATCGCAAGCAGCAACAGCGGCAGGAGCGTCGTCCGCATCGTCATTCGCATTCCCACGCGCCAAAAGTAGGGGCGGTATGTGGCGGGCTTGCCCACCTTTGCGCGGCACGATCGACCACTTCCTGTTGATGGACTCCACTGCCGACCGCATCGAACGGCTGCTTACCCGCCGCAACGCATGGGTACTGCTGGTCCTGATCGCCATGGTCAGCTTGGGCGCCGGCATCGCACTGCGTCACGTACGGG
>JAGQVR010000219.1 GCA_020437875.1 Flavobacteriales bacterium | reverse complement strand
CCTGTTGGTGGGAATGACAGTGCCAAGCCTGGCCCAGCAAACGACCAAGTCCACTGACAGCCGCCCCTTCAGCGAGCGCATCTGGTTCGGTGGTGGCGTAGGCCTGTCGTTCGGAACGGTCACCGCGATCCAGGTGGATCCTCTGGTCGGGTACAAGGTGGATCAGAACGGGAAATTGTCCATAGGCCTGGGTGGGAGCTACTGGTACTTCCGCGACAACCGCTTCACCACTCCCTATGATTTCACGGCTTACGGATACAGGACCTTCACGCGCTACCGCTTCATCGAGCAGGCTTACGCGCATGCCGAGTTCCTGCACATGAACGTGGAGTCCAACCGGTTCGGGGCTTTCAGCGAGATCCGTCCGCGGATATGGGTCCCTCACCTGCTCGTGGGCGGCGGCTATGTGCAGCCCTTGGGGGGCCGTGGATCCATCTACCTGCAGGTCTTGTTCGATGTGCTCCAGGACCCAAACAGCATTTACTTCAACCAGGGCCCCATCTTCAGTGGCGGGGTGGGGATCGGGTTCTAGACCCGGGTCGGTGATCGTTCACATCGGAGCAGGCATGCCGATGTACTGGACAACGATCAAACCGAACCCACATGAAACTCGTTCACCTTTCACTTCTCGTAGGTCTATCGACCACCCTCCTTCTCTCCGGTTGCAAGAAGGATGAGGACCCTTGTGAGAACGTCGTATGCGCGAATGGCGGATCATGCAACGATGGAAGTTGCACCTGCCTTTCCGGATACGAAGGCTCCACCTGCGGCACCGAGGTCCGCGCCAAGTTCCTCGGTACTTACAACGTGACCGAAGCCTGTCCTTCCGGGAACTTCAGCTACCAGATAACCGTAACGACGTCCTCTGCTGCGGTGAACCGCGTCATCATCAACAACTTCGGTGGTTACGGCGTTTCGGTAGCAGGGTCGGTGAGCGGATCCTCCCTGACCATCGCCAACCAGCAGATCGATGTCGGCGGTACACAGGGCACGTTCTCGGGCAGTGGCCAGCTCAGCGGGAACATCCTGACGATCACGTACACGGTCTCCTCAGGTGCCAACTCAGAGACCTGCACCAAGACCTGCACCAAGCAGTAGCAACAACTCCGGAACGAACAAGGGCCGCCTCTCTCGAGGCGGCCCTTCACTTTTCGTGGAGCCGGGCGGGATCGAACCGCCGTCCAAACGACCGCAACATGGGCTTTCTACATGCGTAGCCTCTTCATTGGTTTTCGACCACCGGCTGGGGAAGGGCACCCCACCGAAGGCTTAGGTCCTGTTTCTCATCAGCGCTCCGGACCACCACGCTGACCAGTTCTCCAGGATGACACCTCTGGGCCGGAAAGGAGGAGAACGGGCCTCTCCGAGAGGTACTCGTCCGTGCTACTGTTGTTCACACGGATAAAGCGTCATAGCCTGAGGCTATTAGGCAGCGAGAGCGTAGTCGTTGTTGCCAGTTACGGCATTGGTGCACTGGGATACGGGCCGCACACCACGCCCGACATGCTTACACACATCACGAAGCCGCTGTCGAATCCATGTCGGCCCCTTGGGGAAAGAACGAGTTGCAAAGGTACGGCGCACACGAGGCAGGGGCCACCAAGCAGGTGCGTCTATTTTTGCCGCCCATGTCGACCGCCTACCGCAAGATCGGGATCATCCGAGAGGGCAAGGAACCCGCCGATCGCCGGGTCCCCTTGACGCCCGCCCAATGCAAGGAAGTGATGCAACGCCACCCGGAGGTGGACCTCGTGGTGCAGCGCAGTCCGGTGCGCGCCTTCACTGATGCGGAGTACGAGGCCTTCGAGATCCCGTTGGTGGATGAGCTCGGCGACCGTGACCTGATCATGGGTGTGAAGGAGGTCCCCCTGGACATGTTGTTGCCGAAGAAGGCCTACCTCTTCTTCAGCCATACGATCAAGGAGCAGCCACACAACCGCAAGCTGTTGAAGGCGGTGCTGGACCGCGGCATACGGCTCATCGATCATGAGCTGCTCACGAACCCGCATGGCGAACGGGTGCTCGCATTCGGCTACTGGGCCGGGGTGGTCGGCGCCTACAATGGCATGCGCGGCTGGCAGTTGATCCACGGGGGACCGGAGTTGAAGCCCGCACACGCATGCCATGACCTGGAGGAATTGGAACGCCACCTGCATGCCTTCCCGCTGCCCAAGGACCTGCGGATCATACTGACCGGTGGCGGGCGTGTGGGCAAGGGTGCGATGGGCGTGCTGGAGCGTGCAGGCGTCAAGCGCATCAGCCCCAAGGAATTCCTGGCCGCGAACAACACCGGACCGGTGTACACGGTGCTCGGTTCAACGGACCTGTACCAGCGCAACGACGGGAAGCCCTTCGACAAGCAGGCGTTCCACGATGACCCACAGGACCACCATGCCGTATTCCTTCCCTTCGCCCGCGTGGCACACATGTACATGGCCTGCCACTTCTGGGACCCACGTGGACCGAAGATCCTGAACGCCGACGACCTACGGGACCCTGGCCTCACCCTGCAGGTGATCGCGGACATCAGCTGCGACATCGGCGGCCCGATCGACAGCACCTTGCGCGCCAGCACGATCGCGGAGCCCTTCTATGGTTATGACCGGAACAGCGGAACTGAACGACCGGCGGGAAGCCCGGGAACCATCACGGTGATGGCGGTGGACAACCTGCCATGTGAACTGCCGCGCGATGCGTCCGAAGCCTTCGGTCGGGACCTGATCGAGCGTGTACTTCCTTCCCTTGTCGGCAACGATGAGGAGGGCATGATCGCAAGAGCCACGATCGCAGAGGGCGGTGCATTGACGGCAACGCACCGTTACCTGGAGGCGTACGCGAAGGGTTGATCAGGCGCCGAGGACCAGTTCCAGGGCGAGGAAGGCCGTCAGCGCGTCACGCGGAACGGCATGGGTCACGATGGGTCCGGTGCTCTTGCGCGCCATGGTGAGCAGGCCAAGCCCGGCACCACCACGCTCCGTACGGCCCTCGTTGGCCAGCAACTTCAGGTGATGCTCGCGCAGATCCGCCTCATCCATCTCGTTCAGGATCCCGATCCTGTGGGAAAGCGAAGCGATGATGACCTGCGGCGCGGCATTCCCGAAGAACAGGCGGTAACCGGTCGGTTCGAACACGAGGAGTGCGAACGCGGTATGCGCCAGGTCCGCAGGAGCATGGTTCCGGATGTTCTCCAGGCCCTCGACCAACAGGTTCAACAGGCGTTTGCGCGTGGCCACACCCACCGCAGAGGCGATGCAATGAGCTTCGGAGACTTCCATCAGGTGCTCCATCACGGTCCGGTCCAGTTCACCTTGATGGGCGAAAACGACCGTGCCCGCTTCCACATGGTCGCGGGCCAGTTCATCGGACCAATGGCCCTGTTCCGCTATGGACAAGGCCGTGGACACGGATGGCTACGAGCGCTTAGATGGATCGGGTTCGACACGCGATGAACGCTACAATGAGACCGATATACGCGGTTCGACCACCAAAGGTTCCATCCGGCTGATCACCAAGCACCTGTGGATGAAAACCAAGCAGGCTCCCGCGCGTAGAAAGCCCGCTCACAGACCTTTGGATCGCCGGATCCTCCATGGACATGACCATCACCCTTCGGCCCGGGAATACGACCAGGACGCCATCCCCACGGATGCGTCGCTTGCTGATCGTCCCATGCGCCCTTGTCCTCATGCAAGCGCTTCATGCCCAGGATGGTCCGATACAGGTCCGGTTCGAGCCTGGCTGCGAAACGGTGAAGGCCTATTTCCGTGGCGAGGTGCCCGATGCGGTGAGCTATGATTGGGAGCTCGGTGGTGGGATCAGCAGTGATCTTGCCGCGCCCACGGCCACCTACCCCTTCGGAGAGGTGGTGAGCGTGGCATTGACCACCACGGATGCAGGTGGCGCGAGCACCGTGCACAGCCTTCAATTCACCACCCAGGACCAGCTCGAACTCTCGACCGTCACCCTTCCCACGGTGTTCACCCCGAACGGCGATGGCCACAACGATGACTTCGCCCCACTGACCGAGCTTTTCCTTGGCGCCTGCGCCCAACTGCACATCTACAACCGCTACGGCCAGCTCCTGTTCGAGAGCCTCGGCAACGACCTGAGCTGGGATGGCCGCACCTTCGCCGGTGAGCCAGCGAGCGGGGGGGTGTACTTTTACGTCTTCACATGGGGAGGCGGCACCTTGAACTCCACGGTCACCCTGCTGCGGTGAGCGCGGATCGGTGCGCGTGCCCACGACCGCACCAGCCATGAAGCACCGCATCGCCTCGACCCTCCTACTCCTTTCCGCGCTCACACTAACCTCCTGTCGGCTTGCCGAGTGCATGACCGGCAATGGCGAGGTGGAGAAGCGCGCCCTGGAGATCCAGCCGTTCCATGGCATCGTGGTCGAGGGATCCATGGATGTCCAGTTGATGAAGGCGGATGTCCAGCAGATCACGGTGGAAGGACAGGCCAACCTGATCGACAAGCTCAACAAGGAGGTCCGCGATGGCCTGTGGCACATCGGTATCGACGACTGCTACCGGACGAACAAGCCCTTCGTGGTGCATATCGCCATACCCACCGTGGACCGCGTCATCGTGGAAG
>JAGQVR010000021.1 GCA_020437875.1 Flavobacteriales bacterium | reverse complement strand
GAGGTCCACCATGGACTGGATCACGGCGATGGGAATGGCGACACCGATGCCGTAGACCACGGCTTGCTTCCAACGGCGTTGGAGGAGCAGGGCGATGCCGGGTCCGGCAGCGAAGAAGATCGTCTGGAAGCGCACGTTGATCGCCAGGCCGATCCAGATGCCTGCGAGCAGGACATCGCGCAAGCCTGTGCCCTCGCGATCGCGCACCAACCGCAGGCAGCCGAGCATGAGGAAGGGGATGCAGGCCACCTCCACCAGGTTGCGGACGCTGAGGAAGGGCATGAAGTAGAATAGCGCGAGGAAAAGGCCCGTATGCCACGCTGTCCGCTCATTCGAGAGCCGCAACGCGATCCGGTACCCGGCGCGCACCACCACCAGGCTCCACAGCGCATGAAGGAGCCGTACCACCACCATCTGCGCTTTGGGGTCTACCAGGTGGATGGCTTTCAGCCCTACGAAGAGCAGGTAGTGCAGCCCGACATAGAAGAAGCTGTGTCCGCTGGGTTGGGGCTCCCCGGTCTGGTTCCACGGCAGCCAGGTGCTGTATGCGGGTGCGTCAACCCAGCTCGCCGCCGGTTCGATGATCAGGAAATGGTCGTCATGCGCGAAGTAGCCCCCGCTGAAGAACGCGGCCACCATGCGTGGTAGCAGCGCGATCACCGTCAGTGCGAGCAGTGGATCACGCGGCAGTTTCCCGTGGAGCCATGACATGGCGCGAAACTACACGCCCCGGGCCGCTCTACATTTGGATCGATGGGTCACTCAGCGCGCGCCTTCTTCTGGCTCACCGCCGGGATCTTCCTCGTGATCCTGTTGCCGCGCCTGGCACAGGACGGCATGTTCATGGACGGTGAGCTGTATGCTGCCGTGGCGCACAACGAGGCACTCGGCTATGGGACCTTCTGGCAGCCCCGGTTCAGCACAGTGGGGGTGGCCGGCATGAGCACCTTCCACGAGCACCCACCGCTGTTCTTCGGCCTGCTCGCCACCTGGTTCAAGGTCTTTGGCAGCGGCTTCTGGGTGGAACGCCTCTTCGCGCTCTGCATGGCCCTTCTCGTGGCTTGGGGCATCATGGGCATCTGGAAGTCGTCGTTGCCACCGGAGCTGGGTAGGAGGACCGCCTGGTGGCCGGTCCTGCTGTGGATCATCATCCCCACGGTGTTCTGGAGCATCCACAACAACATGATGGAGAACACCATGGCCGTGTTCACCACGGCGGCGGTCTGGTGCGTGCTGAAGGCGCGCGAAGGGAACCATCCCATGATCGCCCTGGCCGGTATCCTGGTCTTCCTGGCCGCCCTCACGAAGGGACTGCCCGGACTCTTCCCCTTGGCTGCGCCGGTCATCTTCAGCCTGACGCTCGATCAACGGAAGCTCGGACGTGGGATCCTCGGTTCGATCATCATGACCGGCATCGTCGTGGGTGCCTTCGCGCTCTTATGGTACCTGCCGGAGTCCAACGCCAACCTGCGGCCTTATGTGGAGAAGCGGCTCCTGCATCGCATCGCGGAGGTTCCCACCGTCGACTACCGGCTGGCATCGCTCGAGATGCTCTTCTCCAACCTGATCGGTCCCTTGGTCCTCTCGGCGGTGGTCTGGTGGGTCGGAGGCGGGAAGGCCGTTACCGGCGATGCCGATCGCCGACGCGAGAGCCTCGCACTCCTGCTCGTCGGCCTGTCCGGGGTATTGCCGCTCATGCTCACCATGGTCCAGAAGTCCTTCTACATGGGGGCGGCACTGCCCATCATGGCCCTTGCGGTGGCCCGTCCGTTCCATCGGCAGGTGGAGTCCATCGTGGATCGGGCGATCCATCAGCCGGTGATCCAAAAGGTGGTCCGAGGCATTGGTATCGTGCTGATCATCGGTGCCTTCGTGGGGGCGGTGGCGCTCTTCGGAAGCCCGGGGCGTGATGCCGAGCTCCTTGGCGATGTGCAAAGGATCGGGGAGGTGGTGCCGCCGGGAACCACGGTCGGAGTGCCGATCGGGATGTGGGACGACTGGTCATTGCAGACCTACCTCATGCGCTACCACTCCATCTCGGTAGATGCGACGGTCGCCGAATACCCTTGGTACATCACCGGAAAGGACGGGGTGCCACCGCTACCTGATGCGTACCGGCAACTGGATATCGAGTGCGAGCGGACCGCGCTCTGGAGCTTGGCCGAACCGCGTTAAGCGCAGACGCAACGATCGTGACCGGCCGACGGCCACCTACTTTTGCACCTCTTCACCTTTCCATGAACATCGTCGTCCTTTCACGGGACACCAAATTGTACTCCACCAAGCGGTTGGTGGAGGCCATTGAAGCACGCGGCCACAGCGCCCGCGTGGTCAATCACGTCAAGTGCGACATCCTCATCGAGAAGAAGAACCCGCAGGTGATATACGCAGGGCAACCTTTGACCGATGTCGACGCCATCATCCCGCGGATCGGGGCCAGCGTCACCTTCTATGGCACGGCCGTGGTACGCCAGTTCGAGATGATGAAGGTGTTCACCACCACCGAGAGCCAGGCCTTGGTGCGCAGTCGGGACAAGCTGCGCAGCATGCAGATCCTCACCCGCAGTGGAGTGGGCATCCCGAAGACCGTGTTCACCAACTACAGCAAGGATGTGGGCAGCATCGTGGACAATGTCGGCGGTGCACCCTGCATCATCAAGTTGCTCGAAGGCACGCAGGGCCTCGGCGTCGTGCTGGCCGAAACGAAGAAGGCGGCCGTCGCCGTCTGTGAATCATTCAACAGCCTGAAGGCGCGCGTGATCGTGCAGGAGTTCATCCGGGAGAGCAAGGGGATCGACATCAGGGCCTTCGTGGTGGACGGTCGGGTGGTCGGTGCCATGAAGCGTACGGGGAAGGAGGGCGAATTCCGCAGCAACCTGCACCGGGGCGGTACCGCCGAACTCATCCAACTCACGCACGAGGAGGAGGTCACCGCCATCAAGGCCGCCAAGGCGCTCGGCCTGCATGTGGCCGGTGTGGACATGCTCCAGAGCGATCGCGGGCCGCTGGTGATCGAGGTGAACAGTTCACCGGGCCTCGAAGGGATCGAGGGCGCCACCGGTCACGACATCGCGGGCGAGATCGTGAAGTTCATCGAGCGGAACGTCTAGATCATCCCAACACGTTCTTCCGTCCCACGTCCACCAGGAATCTTCCACGCAGGAACTTCCTTCCGAGCAGGACCTGGTACTTCATGTCGCTCCGGTCGAAAAGGGTGGCCTGGGTGCGGACGACATGGCCGTTCAGCTTCACCTGCGTATTGATGAGGTACCGTCGGCTTGTCTCGCCATTGCTGCTCTTCACGGTCACCCGCTTGAAGCTCCGGAAGACCTTTGTCTTGCGCACCCCGCCCATCTGGAAGGTCACGACCAGCTGTTTCACACCGTCCTTCGTTCGTTGCTTCAGTCGCTGGTAGTGCAGTGCACTGCGATAAGCGCCTGTATCGATCTTGGCTTCCACGCGGGTCACTCCGAGACCTGGTAGGGCGATGTGTTCCAACCGCCCGATGGTGATGAGCGCCCTCGGCATGCCCACAAAGGTGACCGGTCCTGCGGTTCAAGCGACCGACATGACGTCGGCTTTCCAACAACCGGGGGTGGACCTGCCTCGAATTCCACGGAAAGGCCCGATCTTTGCAACGCATTTGCAAAACGCCCCATGAACAAGTTCGTCACCCTGCTGGCCACCTCGGCCATCATCCTTGCCTGCAACACCGCTCCCGTTCCGGCCACCGCGCAGGATAAGAGCGCACAACCGACCGTAAAGAGCTACGGTGAAGCCATCACTCCCGATGGAGCCATCTCGACCGCCGAACTCGTGAAGGCGATGTCCGAGAAGGACGAGTTCGCCGCGAAGGTGGAAGGTGAGGTGATCACCAGTTGCGCCATGAAAGGGTGCTGGATGGATATGAAGCTGGCCGATGGCAGCACGATGAAGGTGCGGTTCAAGGATTATGGCTTCTTCGTACCGACCAAGGGCCTCGAAGGCAAGCATGCCGTGATCCAGGGGACCGCCACCCGTGAAGTGGTCGACGTGGCCACCTTGCAGCACTATGCCGAGGATGCGGGAAAGAGCAAGGAGGAGATCGAGAAGATCACCGAGCCCCGTACGGATGTGATGTTCCTGGCGGATGGGGTGTTGATCACCTACTGAACCATTTGGAATACGTCGGGAAGCCCGGGCCGCAGGTCCGGGCTTCTCTCGTTCCAGGCCATCCCCGATCCCTTGTTGACACCGACCGGACCATCGGTGATGTGACCTTTCCGGAGCCTTTACTTTCGAACCTTCATTCCAATTCCATGTCCACGATCGCTATTGCCGTGCATGGTGGTGCCGGCACCATCTCGAAGGAACAGATGACCCCGGAACGGGAGTCGGCCTATCGCGCCGCCTTGGAGCACGCCTTGCGCCGTGGCCATGAGGTCCTGAAGGAGGGTGGTGCTGCCATCGACGCTGTGGAAGCGGCCGTCCGCGTGCTGGAGGATTCACCCTTGTTCAATGCGGGGCGCGGTTCCGTCTTCAATGCCGACGGCCAGCATGAGATGGATGCCAGCCTGATGAACGGTGCGGACCTGCGGGCCGGTGCCGTGGCCGGGGTGCAGAACGTGAAGAACCCGATCGGGCTGGCGCGCCGTGTGATGGACCACAGCGAGCATGTCCTCATCAGCGGCATGGGGGCCTTCGAATTCGCCCATAAGCACAAGGTGGAACTGGAGGATGATCAGTACTTCCACGACGACTTCCGGTACCAGCAGTGGAAGGAGGTGGCTGGGACGGACGTGGTGCAGCTCGATCACAGCGACAAAGAGAGGAAGTTCGGGACCGTTGGAGCCGTCGCGCTCGACATGAACGGGCACCTGGCGGCCGCCACGAGCACGGGGGGCATGACCAACAAGAAGTGGCAGCGGGTGGGGGACAGCCCCATCATCGGCGCGGGGACCTACGCCAATGATGCCACCTGCGCGGTCAGCTGCACCGGTCATGGCGAGAGCTTCATCCGGGCCGTGGCCGCGCACGACGTGCATGCGCTCGTGGCCTACAAGGGGCTGTCCCTGGCCGAAGCGGTGCGGGTGGTGGTGCACGACAAGCTGCCTCCGCTGGATGGTGATGGGGGGCTCATCGCCATCGACCGTGAAGGGAGCATCGTCCTTGACTTCAACTGCCCCGGCATGTACCGCGGGCATGTGGGCGGCGATGGCGTGTTCCACACGGCCATCTTCCGTTGATCGTCCGGATCACTTCGCGGTCTTGCCCGACTTCCGGGGTCCGGCCTTCCGTGGATTGATGAATGGCAGGTGGATCTGCTGCTCGTCCGGGTAGTCGATGTCCTCCCCCAGGATGTAGCCGAACGGCCTCATCGAAGGGATCGAATCGAACACGATCTTCAACATGCCGGTGATCGGGATCGCGAGCACCATGCCCACCACACCCCAGAGCAGGCCGAAACCGATGAGCGCCGCGATGCTTGCCAATGGGTTCACGCTCACGCTGCTCCCCACGATCTTGGGGGTGATGAAGTTGTTCTCGAGGAATTGGGTGATCAGGCACACGGCCAGGGCACCTAGGGCGTACATCGCGGAGTCCTTCGTCACCAGCGCGATCACGATGGGAATGAGGCTTCCGACCAGCACCCCGACGTAGGGGATCACATTGAGGAAGCCGATGAGGAAGCCCAGCAGTACCGCATACTTCAGCCCGACGATCAGGAAGCCGATGCTGCTCAATGCACCGAGGATCAGGATGACCAACAACACACCACGCAGGTACTTGCGCGACAGCTTCGACACATTGATCATGATGTCCAGCACGAGGCCGTCCCGGGTCCGCCCCAGTTGCTCGAAGAAGGTGCGGAACTTGTCCTTCAACAACAGGAGCAGGAAGACGATGATGGGGATCGGAACGATGGAGGAGAGCACCGCACCGGTTCCGGAGAAGAGCTTCACCAGGATGTCACCACCGGAGCTGGCAAGGTCCGTCACGCGTGCATTCAACCACTGGAGCTGTTCGCGCTGGCTGATGTGGGCCTGATCCTCGATCATCTGCTGCAGCGCCTTGCCTTTCTCGGCGAAGGCCTCCTGCAAGGCGGGCAGGTCGTCAGCGAAATTGGTCAGCTGCCATCCCGCGAATACGAAGACGCCCAGCACGAGCACCACCAGGACGATGGTGGCGACCAGGGCGCCCGCCCATCGTGGAAGGCCGATCGATTCCATCCTACGGGCCATGGGAAGCAGCAGGAAGGCCAGCAAGCCGCTCACCACGAACAGGAGGATCAAAGGCCTCCCGAAGTACAGTGCGACCACCGTGAGCACAAGGGCCAGCACGATGTTGACATAGCGTTGCAGGCCATCACCTATATCCATGGTCGTTCAAGAAGAGGTTCGTTGGATTCAAGCTTTCCCTTCGCGGACGCGTTCCTTCACGCGGTCCCAGGATCGTCCCACTTCGGTCATGATCTGTTCCAGCCGTTCCGGACTGGCATACCGCTGCAGGATGATCGGGGCGATGATACTGACCAGCCACGAAAGGATCCTGCCCTTGGCGGACCGGCCACCCGCACCGAGCGCAAGCCCCACGGCGCTTCCGATCGCCCCGTTCTCCGCCTTGAACAGGTGGGAGAGGGTCCGCAGCGGTTTCCAGGCGCGAAGCATGTCACCGAACGCATCACCCGCCATCCCGCGCCGGAACGCCGGTTCCCGTACCAGGACCCAATACTCCTGCATCGCGTCCTGGTGCTTGTCGCGGATCCCTTTCAATCGGTCGCGCTCAAGCCGCACCTCGGCCAGGCTTTGGAAGCGATCAGTCCTTCTCATAGGCTGCGTTGATGATGGCGAGCGTGATACGATCGCGTAAAATGTGTCGCCAGATGAAATAGAAGATCACGGTGAGGAGCAGATAGATCCCGGCAACGGCCAGGAAGCCCAGTGCCAGGTCGCCCATGATCCGCCCCAGCCAGATCGCCAGTGCCACACTGCTCATGACGAGCACGGCACCGATGAAGAGCGCCGAGACCACAGCGACAAGGAGTGTTCCGCTCAGCTTGCCGAGCTTCTCACTTCCGAATAGGATGCCGTAGTTCTTCTGGGCTTCCAACCA
Organism: Flavobacteriales bacterium; assembly: GCA_020437875.1. Lineage (GTDB taxonomy): Bacteria > Bacteroidota > Bacteroidia > Flavobacteriales_F > PHOS-HE28 > PHOS-HE28. The sequence goes on along the minus strand of JAGQVR010000021.1, from coordinate 12,092 downwards.
GCCTTTCCCATCCTCCACAACGGCGTCCATGAAGACACCCAGATCCGGTTCCTCCTCGCCCGGTCGGGTGAAACGCGCATAGCGCTCTTCCTGTTGCTGATCGGCCATGATGACGATGTGCGTTCCTGCTAGTTCGCGCTGTGGTGCACGTTCTCCGCGGTCTTGCGTGCCTTGGCGGTCACGGTGTCCGCGCTATCCTCCACGTCCCGGCTCAGGCGATCCTTCAGGTCCTTGCCTTCCTCGAACAGGAAGCGGACGAAGTCGCTCACCTCGTCCTTGGTCATCGAAGCGGCGTCCGAGGCCTTGCCCTTCGCCTTGCGCCATTCATCCTGCGCCTTGTCGATCACATCGTCGAGTTCATCCTTCGCGGAACTCATGCGGTTCTTGATGCGCGAGCGGGTCTTCTTGCCCGATGCGGGGGCGAACAGGATGCCCAAAGTGGCACCGACGGCCACTCCGGCCAGCAGGCCCAGGATACCATTGGTCTTTGCGTTGCTCATTGGTCTGCGTGTTTGGTGATGCATCCGGCGTATCCGGATGCTGCCCGATGCTTTCACCAAGATACGGACCGGATCGAGGCGTTGGGATACCATTGGCCCGGAACCCGCTTGCGGCCTGGCATGGCGACGTCTTCGCCGGAGGATCGGAAGTTGTCGGAACTGTGGCGGACACTGCCCGATCGTGTGGAACGCGGCCACGGGGGACCTAGCGCAGCCACTTCCGCTCCATCACGAAGGTGCCGAAGGGCAGGATGGAGGCGAGTCCCAGACCGACGATGCGCTCCCCGTCCCATTTCAGCTTGGTGAAGAGCGGGATGGCCGTGATCCAATAACCGATGAAGAGGATGCCATGCGCCCAGCCCACCACCTTCACGGCGATGGGTTGATCGGCCAGGTATTTCAACGGCATGGCCACGAAGAGCAGGATCAGGAAGCTCCAGCCTTCGGCGATGGCCCAGGAGCGGAAACGGCGGATGATGGGGTCGGTCATGGGCGCGAAGATCGGGACTGGCTCAGCGCACCGGCACCTTCACCGCCGCGAACTGCCGCTGCTTCACGCTGTAGCAGTATCCCTTGCTGATGATGTGCACGCGCATGCCCTCGATGCTGAAGGGCTCGCCTTCCTCCACGTCGGCGAAATCGCTGTAGGAGAGATCATGCCCATCGAAGATCATCACCTGGCCGCTGCCGATCGTTTCCAGCATGTCGCCTCCGGTGATCACCACCCCGGTGTCCTCGCCCAGGCCGATGCCGATGGCCGAGGGGTTCGCGGCCACCGCCTGCGTCAACCGGCTGAAGCGACCACGCTCCACGAAGTGGCTGTCGATGATCACATCGTGGATCAGGGCCGCACCGGTGGTCATCTTCACGCCGCCCTTGATCAGCCCACTGCTGCTGTGCCCCTGATAGATCATGGTGCTGCTCATGCACATGGCACCGGCGCTCGTTCCAGCGATCGTGAAGGCGGCCTCCTCCAGGTAACGGCGCTTCATCAGTTCCAGGAAGGCCGTGCCACCGAAGATGGTGGTGAGCCGCAGCTGGTTCCCGCCGCTCATCATCACGGCATCGCACTTGGCCAGCCGCTTGATCATGTCCGGCTTCACGTCCTTCCGGTCGCGTATCTCCAATACGTCGAGGTCCTTCACCCCGAGCTTGCCGAACGCATCCGTGTAGTTCGTGGCCACCTCCTCGGGAATGCTGCTGGCCGAAGTGATCAGGGCGATCCGGGCACCGGAGCCACCCGCCTCATCCACCACGCGGCGAAGGATGCCATCCTCGATGAAACTGGTATGGTCGAAGACCTTGGTATGGTGGCCGCCTTCCGGTTCCTGGCCCTTGTCCTCCGCACCGCCTATGGCGATCAACTTGCCCTTGGGTGTCATTCCGTGCTTTTAGCCCCCGCCCCCCGGGAAACATGAGGCTCCGTTCGGATGCCCGCTGCCTACCCGCCAAGTGCTAAAGTAGGGGGTGTGTGAAGTCCGCGTGGGCCGCGTCTGAAGTTTTGATGAACAACGACCTGTCCCTATCTTCCCCACGGTGGCGGGGAAATACCCGGCCAATTGGAACTTACCATCCGACCATACCCTATGCGCATCCTCGAGCTCAAGGCCATGCGTGGCCCCAACTATTGGTCCGTCAAGCGGCACCACCTCATCGTCATGCGCCTCGACATCGAGGACCTCGAGGAGAAGCCGACGGACAAGATACCCGGCTTCTATGAGCGCATACAGGCGCTGCTTCCCAGCATGTACAGCCACCGCTGCAGCGAGGAGCACGAGGGCGGTTTCTGGGAGCGCGTGAAACGCGGCACCTGGATGGGCCATGTGATCGAGCACATCGCGTTGGAGATCCAGACGTTGGCGGGGATGGACACCGGCTTCGGGCGCACGCGCAGCACCCGCGACAGCGGTGTGTACAATGTGGTCTTCAGCTATGTCGAGGAACCGGTCGGGCTCTTCGCCGCCAAGGCCGCGGTGCGTATCGCGCAGGCCCTGATCGATGGCACGCCCTACGATCTCGAGGCCGATATCCAGCAAATGCGGGAACTGCGCGAGGAAAGCCGCTTGGGGCCCAGCACAGGCAGCATCGTGCAGGAGGCCGTGTCACGCGGCATCCCGTACCTGCGCCTCAACGGACAGAGCTTGGTGCAACTCGGTCATGGTGTACACCAGAAGCGGATCCGCGCCACCATCACCAGCCGCACGAGCAACATCGGCGTGGAGATCGCCTGCGACAAGGAGGAGACCAAGCAGTTGTTGGAGAGCTACGAGATCCCCGTGCCGAAAGGCCGGGTGGTGCGCACCGAGGAAGGATTGAAGGACGCGGTCGAAGTGGTGGGTTATCCCTGCGTGATCAAGCCCATCGGCGGCAACCACGGCCGCGGCGCCACCATCGGCATCAAGACCTGGGAGGAAGCCGTGGCGGGTCTCGCCAAGGCGAAGGAGATCAGCCGCAGCGTGATCGTGGAGCGCTACATCACCGGACTGGACCATCGCCTGCTGGTGATCGACCACAAGTTCGTGGCGGCCGCCAAGCGCACACCGGCATGCGTGGTCGGCGATGGCAAGCGCACCATCGCCCAGCTGGTGGACGAGGTGAACAAGGATCCGCGCCGGGGCTACGGGCACGAGAAGGTGCTGACCCGCATTGATATCGACGACCATACCGAGAAGCTGCTCGCCCGCCAGAACTACACCGCCGATACGGTGCCGAAGCAGGACGAGGTGGTCTACCTGAAGGCGACGGCCAACCTCAGCACCGGCGGCACGGCCGATGACGTCACCGAGATCGTGCATCCCTTCAACATCTTCCTCGCCGAGCGCGTCAGCCGCATCATCGACCTCGACATCTGCGGCATCGACATCATGACCGACGATATCACCCAGCCGCTGAAGGAGAGCGGCGGTGCGGTCTTGGAGGTGAACGCAGCACCGGGCTTCCGCATGCACCTGGATCCCACCGGTGGCCTGGGCCGCAACGTGGCCGAACCTGTGGTTGACATGCTCTTCCCGCCGGGCGCGCCGAGCCGCATTCCGATCGTCGCCATCACGGGCACGAACGGCAAGACGACCACCACACGCCTCACCGCGCACATCATGCGCACGGTGGGATACAAGGTGGGCATGACCTGCAGCGATGGCGTCTACATCATGAACCGCATGCTGATGAAAGGCGATTGCACCGGCCCGGCCAGCGCGCAGTTCGTGCTGAAGGATCCGCTGGTGGACATGGCCGTGCTGGAAACGGCACGCGGCGGCCTCGTGCGCAGCGGTCTCGGCTTCGAACATTGCGATGTCGCCATCGTCACCAACGTAGCGGCGGACCACCTTGGGCTGAAGGACATCCACACGTTGGAGGAACTGGCCCATGTGAAGAGCACCGTGCCGCGCAGCGTGCGCCAGGACGGCTACGCCATCCTCAACGCGGATGACGAGCTGGTGATGGCCATGCGCAAGCAGTGTACCAGCAAGATCGCCCTCTTCAGCCTCGATGAGAACAACCGCCTGATCCGCCAGCACTGCAAGCTCGGTGGCCTGGCGGCTATCTACGAGAACGGCTTCATCACCATCAGCAAGGGCGAATGGAAATTGCGGATCGAGAAGGCGCAGAACGTGCCGCTGACCTACGGTGGCAAGGCGGTCTTCAACATCCAGAACGTGCTACCGGCGGTGCTGGCGGCGTTCGTGCGTGGCGTGAAGATCGAAGAGCTGCGCGAGGGGCTGATGACCTTCGTGCCGAGCGCCACGCAGACACCGGGCCGTATGAACCTCTTCCAGTTCCGGAACTTCCAGGTGATGGTGGACTATGCCCACAACCCGCACGGCTTCGAGGCCCTGGGTAAATTCCTGAGCAAGGTGCCGGACAGTCCGAAGATCGGCGTGATCGCCGGGGTGGGCGACCGCCGCGACGAGGACACCGTTAACCTCGGCCGCCTCAGCGCGCAGATGTTCGATGAGATCATCATCCGCCAGGACCGCAACCTGCGCGGCAAGAGCGACGACGAGATCATCGCGCTCATGGTGAAGGGCATCCAGGAAGTGGACCCGAACAAGAAGTACATCATCATCAAGAAGGAGGACGAGGCCATCCGCCATGCCATCGGCAAGGCACCCAAGGGCAGCTTCGTCACCCTCTGCAGCGATGTGGTGCCCGACGCGCTCGCCCTTGTCCTGAAGCTGAAGGAGGAGGACGAGAAGGTGGACTTCAACAAGGAGGATATCCCGAACCGGAACAAGGAGTTGGTGGGGTGAGTCGCGTCCTGAAGATCATTGGACCCGGCCTCTCGATCTTAGGTGCGTGTGCCTTCGTGGTCAATTTGCTGCTTGGATCAGGTCTCCTTTCACCAGCGATCGAGCTACCCCTGTTCGATGTGCAGCAGGTCAAGTGTCATGGTGATCGGATCTATGTGGCGCTTGGCTATTACTCTAGGATACAGGTGTATGACCTTGGAGGTGCGATGGTGGATGTGCTGGACGCAGGAAATTTCTCGAAACCTTATTCGTTCTGGATCGATGAGCATGGACTCCCAGTCGTCCGCGTTCGCGGGCTGGTGCGTGAAGAGGAACTACCGGATGTCTTCCTCGATGGTGGCAGGTACGTCATAGACGCGCCATGTGATGTCGAGATCGAACAGTCTGTTCTTTATCTGATCGTGGGCGGTCCATTTTATCCTTGGGGAGTGGCACTGTTAGGTTTGCTTCTAACGATGATCTTTAACTCGCGGGATGTTGCACGTTTCTTTTCCAGAATGAATCCCAGCAAACTGCCCACCGGCCCGACCCGTTGACTGGACCAACGCAGCGGTCTGCCGCCTTCGACGGCTAAGCACCCTCCTCGAAGTTCATCCCTAGGTTTAACAGGCATGAAGAAAGTTGTTATCCGGTCGGTGAGCGATGAGGTGGTGGTGAGTCGCATCCACACGGTACGCGGCCAGAAGGTGATGCTCGATAGCGACCTGGCCGAGCTATATCAGGTGGAGACGCGCGCGCTGAACCAGGCCGTCAAGCGGAACAGCCGCCGGTTCCCGGAGGACTTCATGTTCGCGCTGACCGCTGAGGAGTGGGAGAACTTGAAATCACAGCATGTGACATCAAGTTGGGGCGGCCGCCGGAAACTGCCGCTGGTCTTCACCGAGCAAGGCGTGGCCATGCTCTCCAGTGTCCTCAACAGCGTGACGGCGATCGACGTGAATATCCAGATCATCCGGGTCTTCACCAAGATGCGCGCGCTGTTATCGAACCACAAGGACCTGCTCCTTGCCCTGGAGAAGCTGCGTGGTACGGTGTCGCACAACAGCCGCGACATCAAGGTGATCTTCAACCATCTGAAGAGGCTGCATGAGGAGGAACGCGATCGGGCGCTCTTGGCCCAGATCCCCAAGAAGCGGCCATCCATCGGATTCAAGAAAGGCAAGGCCTAAGCCCAAGTAGGTGAACCCTAAACCTGCGTAGCGGTCTGTCCGCCGTGTGGCGGGAACCCTGTTCCTCAGAGCAAGGTTCACCTATACCTTGGCTTAGTAGAGAATGAGCACATCCACCAAGCGGACTTGGCGCTGGCCTTGGCAAGCACGTTTCGGCTGGCTTCAAGGTCTTCTATTGACAATATCCGTCCTTCTGGGATCGTGGTGGTATTCCCGCGCTACGCTGCCATACAACGAAGAGGGCCGCTGGTTCGACGAGAAGCAGATGATCGTCTACCATGAGCGGACCGAAGAGGTGTTGCGCATTGCATTCATGGCATCGTTCATGGTGTGGGTCATTTCGATGGTAGGCCCGGCCAGGCATCCGGATCAGTGAACCCATTTCTAAGGCCACGCAGGTTGACCCAGCGCACCGAAGCCGATCACTGTCGGTTATTCCTTGCGACCTTTGGATATTCATGAAGCGGATCTGCGGCACCATACTCACCATGCTAATTGGCGCAGTCGCCTTTGCACAAGTGCCAGGTGCATACAGCTTGCGAACACCTAACACCCGCACCATCCACTTGGATCGTTCCGTGTTGCCGCCGGTATACGACTACCAGCGTTTGGGCGTCTTCTGCAAGCTCGATGTGCAGCTGGAGAAGCATCTTCCGCTGCCTGTTCGCTTCAGGCTTGGTGATCCGTTGCTGGTGGATGCTTGGGAGGGAAAGGGACCACTAGGGCCCTACGCGACGTTGCGGCGCTGACCCATGGCCTTGGACTGAGCGTAGCCTGTGGCTATGCTCCACCACTCCGGGTCAATGTAGCCTTCGGCTACACCACGAGCATGCAGGATTCGGCCGATCTGCGGCTAGTTCTGAAAAGAAGAAACCTCGCCAGAGCAACGCTCCAGCGAGGTTTCCAAGTGACTGCGATCAATGCTTCACGAAGGGCGCACGGGCGATCCGGTCCCCGTGGCGATCGCGGATCATCGCGGTGTACATGCCGTTGTTCAGCGCGCTCACATCGAGCGGTCCCATCAGGCGTTGTTCCAGTACGATCCGACCGGTGGCATCCAGCAGGGTCACGACGTACGCGTCGTAGCCGTCCAAACGGATGTTCAGCACATCGCTGGTCGGATTCGGGTACAAGCGCAACGCGTGTTGGGCATGACCTTCATCGAGACCCACCACATTGGCCGTCACCCGGATGTTGTCGATGGCCCACCACCAATCCCAGGTGGCGAAGTAGTTGAAGCGCACCTGGGCCACGGCAGAACCACCGGCACCTGCTGTGATGTCGAAGCTCTCCTGTACCGGTGGGTTGGGGTAGCCCACATTGTCCTCCCACTGCGCCACCTCCGTCCATGTGGTGCCGTTGTACACCTCCACCGTGGCGATGCTGCCGGTGAAGTCACGGAACTGGTGGTCGAAGGTGAGCGTGAGCATGCCACCACCGCTGGCATCGAAGGGCGGCGATACGAGGAAGGCATCGACGGTGTTCGAGATAGTGCCCGTGCAGGCATCGCTATCGATGAACACGAAGTACTCATCGAAGTTGCCGCCGTTCGGAACCGTATCGGTGTAATCCTGGTTGAAGGTCACCGAGTCGATGGCATCCGGCGCGAAGACCCAGTCACAATCGCTGATCGGGCCGGCTTCGGTGGTGAACCCGGTGGTGAACATGCCACCGGTGAAAGTCTCCTCCAGCAGGACCGTCTGCGCCTGTGTCGTACCGCACAGTAGCAAGGAGGAGAGTACAATGGAAAGGGTAGAGGGTTTATTCATGATCCTGGTCGATTTGGTTGGTGACGAGTGAAGTGAAGATAAGGAATGCCCGGAGCGAAGGCCTGTTCGTCCCATTCCGCAGGGATCGTCTTTGTGTAACCTGCGACTACGCACCACCATATCGGATCTTGGTAGCCTGTGTCTACGGGTGGCAAGCCTGGGGTCACCTTATCAGCGACATTGAACAGTCCCCAACTTTGCACCATGCGTCCCCTTCTTCCTTTCCTGCTCATCGCCTTCGTCATGAACACCTCCGCCCAGGAACTCCGTCAGGTGGTCTACGCTGATGGAGACCAGAAGCTCAATGGTCTGGTGACCGATAACGGTGATCAGAAGAGACCTGGCGTACTGCTGTTGCCAGCCTGGATGGGCATTGATGACGAGGCGCGCACGGCGGCGAAGGCACTCGCCGGGGAGGGCTACCTCGTCTTCATCGCCGACATCTACGGTGAAGGGAATGTCCCGCAGGACTTCGCGGCAGCGCGCCAGGCCTCCTCACACTACAAGTCGGACTTCAAGGCCTACCAGCACCGGATCACGCTGGCCTTGGAGCAGTTGAAGACGGCGGGGACGGATCCGGAACGGATCGCGGTGATCGGTTATTGCTTCGGCGGGACAGGTGCGCTGGAGGCGGCGCGCGCCCAGCTTCCTGTGAAAGGGGTGGTGAGCATCCACGGTGGCCTGGGCAAGGGCGAACGTCCCAATGGCCCGATCAGCACCAGCGTGCTCATCCAGCACCCAGAGGCCGACCAAAGCGTGAGCGCTTCGGACATGGCGAGCATCACCGAAGAATTGAATGCCGCCCAAGCCGATTGGCAGATGATCACCTATGCCCATTGTGCGCACACTTTCACCAACCCGGCCAGCAAGGACTACAACAGGCGCATGGCGGATCGGGCGTGGCAGCACCTGCTCGTATTCCTGAAGGACGTGTTGTAGGGGCCCCAAAGGCGTGGATCATCAGGGTGGGAGCTACCGCCAGTGTGGAACAAGCACCACGCTCCCCGACCGGCCTTGGTGACCTCCTCCAACGCGGAACGCACGGTGGACGGGGCGATAACGAGCGAAGTGGTCTGCCGGAACGGCCTTTGCCCATTCGTTGGCATGAGCACCGATGAACATTACAACGAACCGGGAGGGCTGCCTAAGCCTTTGGAGGACCATGAACCCACGGATATGCCGGCCACGCGAGGGATCTTCCTGGCGGTGGTAACGGTGGGGTTGATCGCCTTGATCGTGTTGATCATCCTGCAGGTCAAGTTCTGATCGACGGATCGGAAGCCATGACCACAAGGGCCGGAAAAGAAAAGGCCCCGGGATCCGGGGCCTTTCAGGAGGTCTTGTCGTCTTATTTGGCTCCGGCCGGTTCCGTGACCAGCTGGCGCTTCTCGGCGATACGGGCGCTCTTGCCGCGACGCTCGCGCAGGTAGAAGATCCGGGCGCGGCGTACGCGACCCACCTTGTTCACATCGATCTTGTCGATGAAGGGGGAGGCGACCGGGAAGATCCGCTCCACACCGATGTTGTTGCTGATCTTCCGCACGGTGAAGGTGGCAGTGCTGCCGCTGCCCTTGCGCTGGATCACCACACCCTGGTACTGCTGGACGCGCTCCTTGTTGCCCTCCACGATCTTGTAGTGAACCGTGATGGTATCACCGGCCTTGAAATCGGGGAGTTGCTTAACCGGGGAGATCTCTTTCTCGAGCTGCTTGATGCGGTCCATGACCTTTTGGTTTTGAGGGAGTTCCCAGCGCCTACGACAGGTCGGAGGATTCGGATCCCGTGGATTTGGGGCCGCAATATTACGGAACTTTCAACTATCCCGATCCTCCAGCAGGCCAGGCCGGCGCTTGCGGGTGCGCTCCAACGCCTGTTCGTGGCGCCAGGCATCGATATGGGCCTGGTGGCCGCTCAGCAGCACGTCCGGGACCTTCCATCCATTGTACTCCGCCGGGCGGGTGTAATCCGGTGGGGCCACCAACCCATCCTGGTAGCTATCGCTCAGCGCGGAACTCTCGTCGCCCAGGACGCCGGGCAGCAGGCGTATCACGGCATCGCTCAGCACGGCGGCGGCCAGTTCACCTCCGCTCAGGACATAATCACCGATGCTCACCTCCCGGGTGATCAGGTGCTCCCGTACGCGCTCATCGACCCCTTTGTAGTGACCGCACAGGAGTATCATATTCCCCTTGAGGCTCAGCTCATTGGCCAGTGGTTGGTCAAGCAATTGTCCATCGGGGCAGAGGTAGATCACCTCACCATATTCCCGTTCCGCCTTCAGACTTTGGATGGCGCGATGGATGGGTTCCACTCTCATGACCATGCCGGCACCGCCACCAAAGGGGTAGTCATCCAATCTGCGGTGCTTGTCCGTGCTCCAGTCGCGCAGGTCGTGCACGTGCACTTCGGCCAGGCCCTTCTTTCGGGCGCGTTCCAGGATGCTCTCGTTGAACCAACTGTCCAGGAGCTTGGGCACCGCGCTGAGGATGTCGATGTGGACCACGGCGCGAAGGTCGGAAATGCCACACCATCATGGGCATTCGGGCCGAAGGAGCGATCCTTTCAGGTGCCCCTGCGTTAGAAAGGATACCTTCGGCATGTTCCTTGCCAACGAGCCATTCATGACCATGAAGCCATTCATCACCGCGGTCTCCTTCCTGGCGGCCTTTTCCCTTCAGGCCCAGAAACATGTGTACGAGGACCTGCTCGTGCTCTATGTGGACGAGAAGTACGAGAAGTGCATGGAAAAGGCCCTCGGCTATACCGAGAATGACGACACCAAGAAGGACGCACTGCCCTTCCTGTACGTGAGCATGTGCAATTACGAGATGTCCAAGTTGGAGAAGTTCGCAGCCGATTATCCGAAGGCGGGGCGCGATGCGCTCAAATGGGCCGAGAAGTACCGGAAGAAGGACAAGGAGAAGGAGTTCTTCGGGAACTACGAGGATTACTGGTCCAGCCTGAACACCATGGCCGCGGAGACGGGTGAGAACCTGATCGACGACCCCAAGGGGCTGAGCAAGGCCAAGGCCAACTTCGATGCCATGACGGGCTATTATCCGGAGAATCCGGGACCTTGGATGATGCTCGCCATCGTGCAATACAAGAGCAACCTGAACAAGGAGGGCGACCTGAGCATGGTGGGATTCGACAAGGCCATGGCGGAGGCGGGCGACATCAAGACCCTGCCAAAGGACCAGCAGAAGTTGTTGAAGAACGCCTTGATCCGTTACGCGGACTTCATGGTGGCCAAGGGCGACCGAACGAAAGCGCGCAAGTACGCGGAGATGGGCAAGGACGCCTTCATGGAAGAGCCCGATTTCAAGGGCATGTGGGATTCCCTTTAGGGTTCTGGTTGGTGTCGGGGCGAGTGGTCGTTCTGCGCTACGGCTCATTGGAGTGCGAGTAGGCAGTAGGCAGTTGCCAGCAGGCAGTTGTCGAGCGAATGGTGAAGCAGGGATCGGTTCGCGACCTATTGCTCTTCCGCCTTCGTCCTTCTGCCTTTGTCCTTCCCCTCGCCTTCGAACCCACCAATAGTCATCCAGAGCGGAGGGGGAGATGCCGCGTGGGCTTCCATCCCTTCAGTAGCAGCATCACCAGAGCGGGCAGCAGTAGCAGTTCCGCCACGAAGGCGAAGGCAAGCGTCAGTGTGATCAACAAGCCCATGTAATACACGCTGGCGAAGTCCGAGAAGATGAGCGTGATGAAGCCGGATAGGAGCATCAGTCCAGTGACGGTCACGGCCTTGCCCGTACGGAGGTAGGTGCGCTTGAGCGCATAGGCGGGTGAAAGGCCTTGGGCGAGGTGGTGACGCAGGGCGGCGAGCATGTGGATGGTGTCGTCCTCGGCGATTCCGAAGGCGATGCTGAAGATGATGGCGGTGCTCACCTTCAGGTCCACACCGAAGAAGCCCATCACCCCGGCGATGAAGACGAGCGGCACCAGGTTCGGCAGGAGGGCCACGAGGACCATGCGCTTGTCGCGGAAGAACCAGAGCATGATCAAGGCGGTGAGCACGATGGCCAGTCCCATGCCGCGGATCAACTGCGTGCTCAGGGTGGCGTTGTTCCGGTCGATGAGATAGGCCATGCCGGTCAAGGACATGTGCAGGTCATCTCCGGCGTTCGCGTCGATCACCTGCTGCAGGGCGATGTTCTTGCGCTGGTGGTAGAAGCCACCCTCGTCCACCGTGCGACCGGTCATCCGAGCGGATCGGCCATCGGCGCTCACGATGCCGCCGAGCACGCTTCCACCGACCAACCGCATCCGTCGGGCCATGCGTGCGCATTCCACACTGTCCGCTGGCAACCGGTAGTATTCGGGGTCGCCGCCGTTGAAAGCCTTGTTCAGGCTGTACATCAAGGTGACCGGAGATAGCACCGCATCCACCCCGTACACGGAGTC
>JAGQVR010000218.1 GCA_020437875.1 Flavobacteriales bacterium | reverse complement strand
TTGTACTTCTCGCGATGCAGGTGCGCGCTGCCGGCCCCGCCCTTGCCGGAACGGGCCTCGATGCGCACATGGTCGATGAAGTTGGGCGCGCTCATGAAGGTGCAAAGGTCGGTAACCGCTCCGGGTCGCCGAACACGATCAGAACATGCCGCCGCCTTCACCCCTGACCACACCTATGAGTGCGGCGACTACATTTACCACTGACCTCCCTCCACATGTCCGTACACCACACGCTTATTGTTTTCACTGCGTTGCTCTGCTTCACTGTGGCCTCTTCACATGCACAGTGGCAAGCCCAACCCGGTGTTCCCGACGTCGACTACTATAGCATCCAGTTGTTCGATGCCCAGATCATCAACGGAGGCGGACATCTTGCCTCGCTGCGTAGCAATGACAACGGCTCGACTTGGGACACCACCTATGTCACGGTTTTCGGCGATCCGTTTCCCTGTACACTGTATGATGTCCACTTCATCACACCGCAGCTGGGTGTGGCCTCAGGCATCATGTCTTTGGGCAGTCAATACGTGGTGCTGCGCACCACGGATGCGGGCCAGAACTGGACCCCGACGTATGTGAGCCAGACTGGGGGGCTGATCCGCTGGATACGTGACATTGAATTCGGTACGGCCACGGAAGGCTTCGCGGTCGGAAGCGATGACCGCCTGTTGCGCACCACGGATGGCGGACAAAACTGGACGCCACTGGATCCGCCCGGAAGCGGCCATCTCAGCGCGTTCCAATATGGAAACGGTAACGACCGGCACATCGTGGGCAACGGCCGTATCCTGCGCAGCACGGATGGTGGTGCCAATTGGACTGCACAATCATTCCCGGGCCATGATCTGCGCGGCCTACACTTTCCCAGTGACTTGCGCGGCTACGCGGTCGGCGTACAAGGATCGCTGCTCCGCACGAACGATGGTGGGCTGACCTGGACCGACATGAACGGGCCTTTCGGGGGTGTTGATCTGACCAGTGTTCATTTCACTTCCGACGAGGTGGGATACGTGACGGGCGGGACACGGATATGGCGCACGACAACGGGTGGGCAGTATTGGGAGTGGTTCGAATGCGGAACCACCATGAACGCCATCACCTTTTCCGGGACGGATGGTATTGCAGTTGGCGAAGGGGGCGAGATCTACAGGACCGATGGAGGCACTGGCGGGTACCACCCCATTGCCCGGTGCGAGGTTAGCCCTGCCCCGTATTGTGCCGATTCGCTGATAACCCTGACAAGCCTGTCCGATTCCCTGTTGGCCACCACATGGCTGTACAACGGCCAGGTGCTGGCGAACACCACGAATACGTCCTTGGTCATCAGCGCACCCCAACAGACCGATACCATCTCCATGGTGGTGAACAACGGCTTTCATAGTGATACGCTCACCGTGCTCCTCTCCATTGCCCCCTCGTTGAACAACGCTGTTGTGGCCAGCCTGGTGCAGGATACGTTGTGTGCCGGAGGCTCCACACAAGTGCAGGTGCCCACATCGATCCCTGGTGTGAGCTACCAGCTTCGACGCGGCTTCACCACGATCGGTAACACTCAATTCGGGAACGGCAACACATTGACCTTCAATACCGGAACGATCATTGGCCAGGACACCTTGAACATACTTGCCACGCGCACCGTGCCTGGATGTGGCACAGGCCGGGATTCGACCTTCCTGGTCATCCACAATGCGTCTCCGCTCTCCACGCTCAACGTCTCGGCCATTGACCCCGTGGTCTGTGAGGGCGGGAGCACGGACATCCTGATACCCGGGGCGGAACCCGGTGTGACCTACCAACTGAGAATCGGGGCGATGGACGTTGGAGCGCCACAGATCGGGACCGGAGTTGACCTTGTATTCAACAGTGGCCCTTTGGGCGTCAATACGGTGTTCACGATACAGGCCACACATTCGTTCGGTTGCTCTGCCACCCTGGCCCAATCCATTGAAGTAATTGTCGTGAGCCCGGAAGCCCTGTTCACGGTGCCTAGCTACAACCCCATGGTGGGCAGCACATGGCAGGTCATCAACAGCAGCAACATTCCAGGGTCCACCTATGCATGGTCATTTGGACCTGATGCGGTCCCCGCCAGTTCATCGGCCATGGCACCCAGCGTCTCGTTCAATACGCCAGGAACGGCATCGATCACACTTTCCCTGACATCCCCGGAAGGGTGCGTGGACCAGGCCGAAGCGTCCATTCAAGTGATACCTGGATTCGTGCCCGATGCATGCATCGGTATCCAAGGCCACCAGGTCGGCGGCAGCGGAAGTTTCTTGTGCGGCGTGGCCTACGGTCCTTCCCATGAACTGGTGAGCCTCGTAAGCACGGAAGGGGCGTCCCGTGTGAAGTTCTTTGGCACCCACCAGGACAGTGTGACCAGTTATCCGACTTACTCGTCCTCCAGTTACAATCATTACAATCACCTACTGAAGGTGGATAGCTCTGGTGTACCGCAGTGGATGGTCCGGATCTCTAAGGAAGAAAGCTGGGGCGGGGATGGCGATGTGTGCGTCGATGAGGCGGGGAACATTTACGCCGTAATCTTCATCGGCGCCTCAAGCTCGAGTTCCGATAGTGTCCGTATTCAAAGCAGTGATGGCAGCTCCATCGAATTCAGGGCCTCGCCCGGACCCAATTCGACCCGCAGGGTCATGGTCGCCAGTTGGGACGGCAATGGGTTGTTCCGGTGGTACGATACGTTTCTAACGCACTATGGTGCTTCGGCCTTCCGAATAGCTGCAGGCGAGGATAGCCTTATCCGTGTCCTGGTCGGCGGAAGTGGTAGCGTTAACCCATACTTGTCCGCCTACGACAGCAATTCCGGTGTTCTGGTATGGGCCAATCAAGCATCCAACTACAATGTTTCCGCTGACATGGTGGTGGATACCGGCGATCATGCATTCCTGGCGAGGGGCGTGAACATCGACCGGTATGCTCCGGATGGGACGCTTATCAACACCATGACCGTAGCCGAGAACATCCCGGTGGCCGGGATCAATGCGCAATTCGGTCTCCTAGAGGTCGTCATGGACCCTGCCGGTGACCTGTATGCCTGTGGCAGGTTCAAAGGGCGATGGGTGGTGGGAAGCGATACGCTGGAGAACCTGGTGACCACCTGGTACACCAACGATCAGATCATCTGCAGGATCGACACCGCGACAGGACCGGCCTGGGCGCGGCGGATCAAGGTCACCGCGAACGGTGCCCGCGGGCACGACGGATTCACCGTTGCAGGGGACCATGTGCTCTGGCAGGCAGCTGGCATCGCAGGCACCTTTTCCATAGAGGCCTATCCCCCATTGGTATCCCCCGTAGTCTGTCAGGTCTTCGTCCATTTCGACACGAACGGCGGAACACCCAGGCTATGGGAGTTCCCTGAAGGGATTGGGAATTATGGGGCGTTGAGCAGCGGCGAATGGCAGCATTCGCTCACGCGATCATGGGATGAACAGCGGATCACGTCCGTATCCCGGTTTTCCGATACCCTCCTGGTCAATGGGGCGAGCTACACGCCTTACACTTCGACATCCCCTGTGGGGAACTACCTGATCACCGTGGGCGACGTGGAATGCTACGTTCCCGGCCTTCCTTCACCCACCGCCACACCCATTTCGTACTTCCTCGTTCCGGAGACACCCAGTTGTCTGGGGGACATGGTGACGTTCACCGATGCTTCCCTTAACAATGCGACATCCTGGGAGTGGACATTTGAAGAAGGCGTCCCTGCCACCTCGAACGCCATCAACCCATCGGTGGTCTTCACTACGCCGGGTGAACACCTCGTCACCCTGACAACGTCCAATGGCAATGGCACAGGGACCACCTGGTCCACCCCCATCAACATCGACATCTGCACGGGAACGCGCGCGCCTGCTACAACCGACTACTCGCTCACCCCCACGCTCACCAGCGACCTGGTCATCCTGCGCGCACCTGACGGAACGAATGGGGATTTCACCGTTTACGATGGGCAGGGGCGCACGGTGGCTACCGGTCGGCTTTTACCTCAGGTGGTACTGGATGTACGCTCTTTGTCACCCGGGATCTATATCGTGCATGCTCCGCACGGCATGATAGGACGGTTTTGTGTGACCCGTTGACGCCTCAAGCAATTGCCTTGACGAGGCGTTCGATGATCTCCTCCACGGTACCCACGCCGTTGATGCCGGTGAACTTCCCCTCTCTGCGTAGTAGGTCTTCAGCTGTGCCGTCTTGAAGTGCTGGTTGCCGAGCCCGCCACGGCCGCCCTGCGCCAGGATCACCTCCTGACCGGCCTCCATCACTTCACCCACCACCTCGCCGGTCTCCGGGTCCTTGGCCACGGTGCCCAGCGGCACCTCGATCACGGCGTCCTTGCCGCTCTTGCCCGAGCATTGGTTGCTGCTCCCCCCTTCGCCGAACTCCGCGATCACGTGCTTGGTGTAGCGCAGGTGCAGCAACGTCCACAGCTGGGGGTTGCCGCGCATGATCACGTGGCCGCCGCGCCCGCCATCGCCGCCGTCGGGGCCGCCCCTGGGTTTGTACTTCTCGCGATGCAGGTGCGCGCTGCCGGCCCCGCCCTTGCCGGAACGGGCCTCGATGCGCACATGGTCGAT
>JAGQVR010000217.1 GCA_020437875.1 Flavobacteriales bacterium | reverse complement strand
ACCAACTGGTCCCGATCACCGTGCCGCAGTCCGTGCCCAGGTCTTGCACCGTGACATCCTGTTGCAGGCTGCATTGCGTTCCTTCGAAATCAGCGATCACGGTATAGACCCCGGCGGCCAGGTTGGAAAAGGTCACCGTTCCGAACTGCCCGGCCTGGGTCGCGACAACCTGTCCATTGGACCACAAGGTGATGGCCTGTGGAAACCCACCGGCCAATTCCAGGGACATGGACCCATTCTCCGCATCGGTACATGCACCCTGCACCTCCTGCACCACCGGCATCCATGTGCCATCAACGCCGAACACCAGGAACCCACCCAGGCCCGAACAGCCGAGCGCATCGGTATAAGAGTACTCGACGTTCTCACCTAGGCAGAAACCGCCGTAGACCGGTCCTCCAACGCTGCTGTTGTAGCCCAGGTAGGTTGCAGGTACACCGAAGAAGTAGGAGAACGGGGGCGTGCCGCCGCTGTAGCCATCCACGAAGGCACCAGCACCATTGCATTGGCCCAAGCAGGCTCCGCCCCAGTATCCGGTCACCTCGCCGGCACCAGCCCAGGTCGGGCCACCACCGTATGGGAGTTCGGACATCGAGTCGATCGTGATCGTCATATTCGCCGTGGCGGCCAGGGCATCAGTAACCGTCACGACATAATCGCCACCCACCAATCCGGTCAGTTCCGGCCCACTGGCAACGAAGCCGTTCGGACCCGTCCAGTCGTACGAATAGGGCGCCTGTCCTCCAAAGCCGGTCACAGCGATCGATCCGTTCGCATTCCCACAGGTCTCCGCCCGCTGATCGAGTACGGAGATGGAAAGGGCCTGCGCCACTGCAGCACCGATGACGATGGGGAGGAGAGCAAGGAAGCGAAGCATGGTGTACGGTCGGTTCAAGGTAAGCACCTGTAAGGGAAAGACGCCGGAGGATCAGGCGGTTGCCCCATCTCATGGTGAACGGGAGGATCGTCGGGGAACCTCACCTGCACAGGGTTGATCGACGATCGTCCGATCACAGTGCTCCTTACCTTCACCGCATCGCCAGCACACGCACATATGCTGCCATCGACATCGGCTCCAATGCCGTGCGCCTGTTGGTCGGTGAGGTGATCGAGCGGGATGATCATCCGGTCATCAAGAAGCAGACGCTGGTACGTGTACCTGTGCGCCTCGGTGAGGACGTGTTCAGTACGGGAGCGATCGGCAATGCGAAGCGCGACTACCTCATCAAGAGCCTGAAGGCCTTCCGACTGCTCACCGAGGTTTACAACGTGCCCTACGTTCGCTGTTGTGCCACAAGTGCCATGCGCGAAGCGGCCAACAGCGCGGAGATCGTTGCACGTGTCGAGATGGAGAGCGGCGTTCACATCGAGGTCATCAGCGGCCGCTCGGAGGCGGATCTCATCGTAAGTACCTTCTGGACCCAGGACCTCTTGAAGGACCGGAGCTACCTCTACATCGATGTGGGTGGTGGGAGCACCGAGCTCACCTGGTTGGAGAACGGTCACCGGGTGAAAAGCGCCAGCTTCAAGATCGGGACGGTCCGTACGCTTCAGGATCGGGTGGCGCCGGAGAGCTGGTCGGATATGCGGGGCTTCCTGGAGGACCTGCGCGCACAACATGGGACCCTGCTTGCCATCGGGACGGGAGGCAACATCAATCGGATCTTCAAGGAGAACGGCAACAGCTTCGGTGAACCGTTGTCACGATCGGACATCGGTCGTCAGCGGGACCGCATCGCTTCACATTCCTTCGAGGACCGGGTGAAGGTGCTGCGGCTGCGCCCGGACCGCGCGGACGTGATCATCCCTGCTGCGGATATCTTCCTGTGGGTGATGGAGCACGCTGGGATCGAGGAGATGTTCGTGCCCAAGGTCGGTCTCGCGGACGGGATCATCTTCGACCTCTACATGAAGCAGCACGGCCACGCTCGCTATCCCGCTGTGGACCCGGTAGAGATCTGATCGGTCGTGGACCCATTGTCGTTGGGCGGTCGATAGCGGTCCTGTCGGGTCCGGCGACCATGTACGCCGGATGCACCATCTCGCATGCACAAGCCATGTCAAACAACCTGATAATCCGTTCATCACCCCGATAATTAGACATGTCTAAAATATGAATTAGATTTGCATCATGTTTCGGGTGATGGTCGTCCTTGTGTGCGGCCTGTTGGTCGTTCTGGCACGTGGGCAGTCCGGTGTCGTTTCGGGACGTGTGGTGGGACCCGAAGGTCCCGTGCCCTTCGCCAGCACGCTCATCAAGGGCACGACGATCGGGATGGCCACGGATGGGAATGGGCATTTCACGTTGAAGGGGGTGCCCACCGGCCGGCAGGTCCTTTTGATATCGGTCGTCGGATATGTCCCTGTTGAGCGTACTGTACACGTTCGGTCGGGGGAGGAGGTAGGTACGGGTGATATCCGTGTGGAGCGATCCACCGCCGATCTGGAGGAGGTGGTGATCACGGGTACGTTGCGCGAGGTGAGCAGGAGCGAGAGCCCGGTCCCGATCGAGGTCGTTTCCACGAAGCTCTTCCGCAAGAACCCGAGTCCCGTGCTGTTCGACGCGGTGAGCATGATCAATGGGGTCCGCTCCCAGCTCAACTGCAGCGTGTGCAACACCGGCGACATCCACATCAATGGCATGGAAGGCCCGTACACGATGGTGCTGATCGATGGGATGCCGATCGTGAGCGCGCTCAGCACGGTCTACGGCCTCAGTGGGATCCCCATCAGCATGATCGATCGTGTGGAAGTGATGAAGGGTCCCGGCTCCTCATTGTACGGCAGTGAAGCCATGGGCGGGATCATCAATGTGATCACCAAGGACCCGGCCTTCGCGCCTCGCGCCTCGGTGGACATGATGGCCACGAACTGGCAGGAACTGAACCTGGACGTGGGAGCGAGGACCGGCAAGGGCCGTGTCAATGACCTGGTCGGCGTGAACCTGTTCCGCTACGGGGATCCGCGCGATGAGAACGGCGATGGATTCACGGATGTGACACTCCAGGAACGGATCTCCGTGTTCAACAAGATCTCACTGGCACGTCCGGACAAGAAGCTGGCCAGCCTCGCAGGACGGTATGTCGCCGAGGACCGTTGGGGAGGACAGATGGATTGGACCCCGGCCTACGCGGGCACGGACAGCCTCTATGGGGAGACCATTACCACTCGCCGCTGGGAGCTGATCGGGCAGTACCAGTTGCCTGTACGGGAGCGGATCGTTCTTCAGGTGAGCACCAACGGTCACCGCCAACGCTCGTGGTACGGTACCACGCCCTATGATGCCGATCAAGCGGTCCTGTTCGGACAGCTCGTATGGAACAAGCGGATCGCAGCGCGGCATGACCTGCTCGCAGGACTCGCCTACCGACAGACCACCTACAACGATAACACACCTGCGACGAGCGTGTTCGATGGCGAAATGATCCGCGACCGACCGGAGAAGCGTCCACTGCCGGGGCTCTTCCTGCAGGATGAATGGAGCATCAACGAACACCACAAGCTGCTCGTTGGCATGCGTTCCGATCAGGACAAGGACCATGGACTGGTGCACTCGCCACGGCTGGCCTACAAGTGGTCGCCAAACCCCCGTTGGGTGGTACGCGGCAACTTCGGTACCGGTTTCCGTGTGGTCAACCTTTTCGCCGAGGACCATGCGGCCCTGACCGGTGCGCGTACCGTGGTGATCACTGAGGCGCTGCGTCCGGAGCGGTCGCTCAACGGGGCCGTCAACATCGTGCGCAAATGGCCCGGTGAGAAGCGCTCCTTCGGGATCGACGGGACGGTGTTCTACACCTACTTCACCGACCGGATACTGCCCGACTACGAGACCGACCCGGACCTGATCATCTACGCGAACCTCGATGGGCATGCCGTATCACGCGGGGTCAGTCTGACGGCGGATGCACGGCTGGCATCACCGGTCCGTATCTCCGCCGGTGCCACCTACATGGAGGTGTTCACGATCCAGGATGCCGAGCGGTCCGATGTCTACTTCGCACCGCGTTGGTCGGGGACCTTCACCGCGAGCTACGACTGGTCGCTCCGTTGGTCCACTGATCTGACGGGCCAGGTCTACGGTCCGATGCGGCTCCCGGTGCTCCCGAACGACTACCGCCCGGGCTACAGCCCAACGCACGCGTTGCTGAACATCCAGGTGAAGTACAAGGCGGGCAACGCGGTCGAGGTCTATGGAGGCGTAAAGAACCTGCTGGACTTCGTGCCGAAGGATCCGATCATGCGGCCCTTCGATCCCTTCGATCGGAACGCGAACGATCCGATCAGCAACCCGAACGGCTACACGTTCGACCCGACCTACATCTACGCGCCGTTGCAGGGTATCCGCGGCTTCATCGGAATGCGTTGGAACCTGTCCTGACCCTCCTTCTTGAACACCAGCCACACGGCGATCACCAACAGGACCGCGGCCAGGGCATGGTTCCAGCGGAAGGTCTCCTGCTTGAAGACCGCCAGACTGAATACGACGAAGATGACCAGGGTGATCACCTCCTGGATCACCTTCAACTGGACGAGTGAGAACGGTCCACCTTCATCCACGTAGCCGAGCCGATTGGCCGGCACCTGCAGGCAGTACTCGAAGAAGGCG
>JAGQVR010000216.1 GCA_020437875.1 Flavobacteriales bacterium | reverse complement strand
TTCGGCACCACCCTCGAGACCGAGGCGCGGCTGAAGGAGAAAGGCATCGACCCGCTGCGCTACAACACCACCTGCCCTTTCGTGGAGAAGGTGTGGAAGCGCAGCGACCAGCTCGGCGACCAGCAGTACACCGTCATCATCCATGGCAAGGCCGTGCACGAGGAGACCCGCGCCACCTTCAGCCACACCGTGCGCAAGGCGCCGGCGGTGGTGCTTCGCGACATGGCCGAGGCCGAACTGCTCGGGCGCATCATCCTGGGCGAGGAACCGCTCGAGACCTTCGAACGCGTCTTCCGCGACCGGGCCAGCGAGGGCTTCGACCCCGCCAGGGACTTCGACCGCGTGGGCGTGGTGAACCAGACCACCATGCTGGCCACCGAGACACAGGCCATCGCCGATCACTTGAAGCAGGTGATGATCATGAAATACGGTGATGCGGGTCCCGGGCTTGACCCGGGAAAGAACCACTTCGCCGACACGCGGGATACGCTCTGTTACGCCACCAACGACAACCAGGACGCTACGAACGAACTGCTGAAGGCCGAGGCCGATCTGGCATTGGTGGTAGGCGGCTACAACAGCAGCAACACCAGTCACCTTGTTGAGCTGCTCGAACATCGATTCCCGACCTATTTCATCAATGGCGAGAAGGAGATCCTGAGCGCGGAGGCCATCGAGCACTTCAACTATCCTGCGCAGAAGCTGGAGCGCACCACGAACTGGCTGCCCGCTGAACGCCCATTGACGATCATCCTCACCAGCGGTGCGAGTTGCCCCGATACCTTGTTGGATCGGGTGATGTTGAAGGTGCTGTCGATGGTGGAAGGTGTGAAGGACCCGGTGGAGGTGGTGGAGGGGATGACGACCTGATCAGGTGTCCGCCAACTGGCTCTTCTCAGTGCCAATGCCTCTCCGTGACAGCCCCTATCACGCCTCCGTCACCACGCCGATCGCCTTCACCACATGCCCCAGCGCCAGGTCGAACTGCTCCGCTGAGGTCAGATGGCTGTTGTCGATCACGAAGGCGTCCGGCGCTTCGATCAAGGGATCGGCCTCGCGCGTGGTGTCGTCCAGGTCGCGGCGTTCCAGGTTCGCCATTACCTCTTCCAGTGTGACCTCGGCACCACGCCCCTTCAACTCCAGGTAGCGACGTTGGGCGCGCACCTCGGTGCTGGCGGTCATGAAGAACTTCACCTCGGCGTTGGGGAATACGACCGTGCCGATGTCGCGACCATCCATCACCACGCCTCCACCCTCGCCCATCTCCTGCTGCAGTTGCACCAGCTTTGCGCGCACCTCGGGAACAGGGCTCACCAGCGTGACGTTGTTGCTCACGTCCATCTCCCGGATGCGGTGCTCCACATTGCGGCCATCGAGCATGGTGGCGCTGCGCTGCGTGGCATCGTCGTGCTTGAAGGCGATGTGGATGTTCGGCAGCACCCGCAACAGGTTCGGCGTGTCGAGCGCATCGTCGGTGATCAGCCCATTCTCCATGGCGTACAAGGCCACGGCCCGGTACATGGCGCCGCTGTCGATGTAGGTATAGTGAAGATGGTGTGCCAGCTGCTTGGCCAGGGTGCTCTTGCCGCAACTGCTGTACCCGTCTATGGCGATGGTGATGCGCTTCACGTGCCTGTTGCTGCCGCCAAGGTAGGGAGGGCGAGCATGTGCTCATGCGGACATGTACTCATGTGGGCATCCCGCTGAGGCGGGACAGGTTGTGCCCATGAAATACCTCCTTGATGGTCGCTTAGCCTTCGGTGCGCTTGAAGTCGGCGAAGCGGACCCCAAGCGAGAGCGTGTTGCTGATGCCCGCGAGGTGCAATTGGGAGAAGCCGTAGGCGATGTGGAACTTGCTGACACGCAGGCCCACCCCGAAGCTCAGGCCCACGGCGCTCGGCTTGTCCGCTATCACCAGTTCCTGACGGCGGCGGGCGTTGTAGGCCACCCGCAACATGAAGCTCCTGCTCAACAGGATCTCCGCGCTCGGCACCAGATGCAGCAAGGCCTTGTCCACGGTGGTCACCTTGTCCTCGATCACCTCACCGGTCGTGGGGTCGACGACCACCTGCGCGTTCGGGTCCTCATAGGTCAGGTCCCAGCGCTGCAGTTGCTCCATCATAAGCCCCAGCCGGAAGGGTGCATGCCGGAACTTGTAAGTGACACCGAGCTGTACCTGCATGGGCAACTTCTCCTTGGTGTCCGTGTACGAGTTCAGCTGCGTACCGATGTTCCGCACAGCACCGGCGATCGTCAGTCCCAACTTCCTCTTGTGGAAGACACCCGCCAGGTCCACACCGAACGCTGACGACCGGTAGGTGTCCAGTGCACTGTTCAGGAACTTGATGTTCGCGCCCACACTGAAGAGTGAATCGATGGGATAGCCCGCGCCCACCTGGAAGACCTGCTCCCCTGCCCGGAACTCGCCGAGCACCTCGCCCACCTCATCGGTGCGTTGGAAGGTTCCGTAATCGAGGTATTGCACCGATGCCGCGAGGGTGATCCGTGAACTATCGAGGTGATGGGCGTACGCCGCATAGCCGACCTTGATCCCATCGAAATATGGCAGGTAGCTCAGCGCGATCTGCCGGCCCGTTGCACTGTCCAGCAAGGCGGGGTTGTACACGCCCAGGTTCAGGTCCGCGTCCTTAACCGCGACGTAGTTGCCGCCCAAAGCAGCCGCCCGGGCCGATGCCGGGATGTCGAGCAGGCGAAAGGCAGACTGACCACCCAGTTGCGCGGAAAGTGAGGTCGCCAGGAAGGCGCAGCACGGGATCACGAACGAGCGTAACGAAAGGGACATCGGCAGGATCTGCGGGAAGGAACGCAAGATAGCGGCCCATAGTATCCTGATCACGGGCTTCGGGATATCTTTCCCTCGATGTCCGCTGGGCGTGCCATCCTACTCCTCCTTTCACTCGTGCTCCTCGCCGGGTGCTCCACCACGAACGATGTCGTTGGCCGCGGTCCCTTGCAGAAACGGAAGTACCGGCCCGGCTGGCACCTCGACCTGGCACGGGCAAGCAAGGCCCCCACTCCTGACCGGCGGACGGTGGAAGGACCGGATCACCTGGAGGCCCGTACCGTCATACCCGATCGGATCGTGGAACCGATGAACCGGCCACCAGTGGTGCTTGTTCGAGAAGCAACGTCCGAGCCGCTGGCTTCGATAGGTGCCACCAGTCCGCCGGATAGGGATGCTGCACCCGTTGTCGCTCTCACACATCCCGGACGATCCGTTTCGGGCCCGGTCGGTCCGGACCCATCGCAGGGCCCTGTTCAAGAGGAAGGACACAGGTACTGGAACCGGATGGCCATCATCTCCGGGGTCTTCCTGCTCCTTCTCATCGGTGTCGTGATCGCCATGTTCTCCACGTGGAATGGTGGTGGTATATTCTGGTACGTCCTTCTCTTCACCTTCCTCACGGGGCTCATCGGACTCCTCCTCGCCATCAAGCACAATGAGCGGGGCAAGGGCATCGCCATCCTGTCGCTCGCGGTCTCCCTGCTGATCATCGGCTTGTTCATCGCGACGCGCTAAGTCGCTGCCTCCATCATTTCCTGAACAGGAGGGAACCATCGCCATAGCTCAGGAACCGGTACCCGTTGTTCAATGCATGCGCGTAGATCCGTCGCCAGTCCGGCCCAACAAAGGCCGCGACCAACAGGAGCAAGGTGCTCTGCGGCTGATGGAAGTTCGTGACCAGGGCATCGGCGAACCGGAAGCGATAACCGGGTGCGATCAACAAGCTCGTGGTCCCGGCCAACGGTAGACCTGTTCGTTCCACCTGCTCGATCGCCGCGTCCAACGCTTCGGCCGTGGAGGGTCCTTCACCTTCCCGCTCGTAAGGCTCCCACTGCGCCACAGCCATCCTCGTATCGGCGCGCCCGGCCAGTAGGGCGACACCATGCCAGTAGATGCTCTCGATCGTGCGCAAGGCCGTGGTCCCGACCGGGATGATCGGTGCATGACCCAACTGCTTCCGCAGTGCGATCAAGGCTTCATGCGGCACCAAGACCTGTTCACTGTGCATGGCATGCTCCGACATCCGCTCACTCTTCACCGGCAGGAAAGTACCGGCGCCTACGTGCAGGGTCAGGCCCGTTGTGCGAATACCGCGCTGGCGGACCCGTTCGAGCACGCCCTCGCTGAAGTGCAAGCTGGCCGTGGGTGCGGCGATGGAGCCATCATGCGCGGCGAAGACCGTGTTGTACCGGGTGACATCGGAAGGCATCACCTCGCGCCGCATGTAGGGTGGCAAGGGGACGGTGCCCACGCATCGCATGGCCTCCACGAAGGGGACCTCCGGATCGTACATGAACTCGATGAGGTGCTCGCCGTTCCGTTGATCAATCCGCCGGGCTTGCATCGTGGCTCCATCCACTGTGGCGGAGAGCTCCTCCCCCTTCCAACGCTTGGCGTTGCCCATCATGCACCACCACCGCGAGACACCTTGGTCCAACAACGCCTGTTCCATGGGACGCCCTCCTTCAGGTTCCAGCACCATGCATTCGAGCACGGCACCGGTGGCACGACGGAAGATGATCCGCGCCCGCACCACCCGCGTCTCGTTGAGTACGAGCAGGGCGTTCGTCGGAAGCAGGTCA
>JAGQVR010000215.1 GCA_020437875.1 Flavobacteriales bacterium | reverse complement strand
GACGGCCTTCCGTACGAAGTGCTCGCACAGGCGCTGGAACAGGCCCGTCAAGGTCGCATCCACATCCTGAACGAGATGCTGAAGACCCTCGATGCGCCGCGCGCCGACTACAAGGACCACGCACCGCGCATCATCACCATCACCATCCCGAAGGAGAGCATCGGTGCCGTGATCGGGCCCGGTGGCCGCGTGATCCAGGAGATCCAGGCGGAGACCGGCGCGCACATCAGCATCGACGAGATCGACGGTCAGGGACACGTGGAGATCATGAGCGAGAACAAGGCCAGCATCGATGCGGCCCTCGCCCGTGTGAACGCGATCGCCAACCCGCCGCAGGCCGAAGTGGGCGCGACCTACAAAGGCAAGGTGAAGACCATCATGCCCTACGGTGCCTTCGTGGAAGTGCTGCCCGGCACCGATGGTCTGCTGCACGTGAGCGAGCTGGATTGGAAGCGGATCGAGCGTGTGGAGGACGTCCTGAAGGAAGGCGACGTGATCGAGTTCCAGGTGACGGGCAAGGACCCGCGCAGCGGCAAGCTGAAGCTGAGCCGCCGTGTGCTGCTGCCGAAGCCCGAAGGCTATGTGGAGCGTGAACCCGCCATGGAAGGTGAGCGCCGCGAGCGTCGTGGTGACCGCCCGCGTCGGGATGACCGTCCCCGTCGGGATGAC
Source organism: Flavobacteriales bacterium (assembly GCA_020437875.1). Classification (GTDB taxonomy): domain Bacteria; phylum Bacteroidota; class Bacteroidia; order Flavobacteriales_F; family PHOS-HE28; genus PHOS-HE28. The sequence goes on along the minus strand of JAGQVR010000215.1, from coordinate 3,943 downwards.
CGTCCGCGCCGTGACGACCGCCCCCGCCAGGACTACAACGGCGAGGGGGGACCCAGCGCCAACTAAGCGTCAACGACCAGGGAAGAAGCCGCTCCGCAAGGGCGGCTTTCTTCATTCATACGGGTGCCCTGCTCCCGCTCGATCGCGTATCGACACCACAGGTGCGGTTCAAGTTGCCGGTAACCATAAGCCGGTGTGCTGCGTTGAAGGACCCACTCTTCGCAACACGAGCGCACATATGGCAAGGATGAGGCAGTTGAAGATCACCAAGCAGGTGACCAATAGGGATACTCCGTCCCTGGACAAGTACCTGCAGGAGATCGGGAAAGTGAAGTTGATCACCGCCCAGGAAGAGGTGGAACTGGCGAGGCGTATCAAACAGGGCGACACCCTGGCCCTCGAACAGCTCGCCAAGGCGAACCTGCGCTTCGTGGTCTCCGTGGCGAAACAATACCAAGGGCAGGGCCTCAGCCTTCCCGACCTGATCAGCGAGGGCAACCTCGGACTGATCAAGGCGGCCGGACGTTTCGATGAGACGCGCGGCTTCAAGTTCATCAGCTATGCCGTCTGGTGGATCCGCCAGCAGATCCTGCAGAGCCTGGCCGAACAGGCACGCATCGTGCGCCTGCCGCTGAACAAGATCGGATCCATCAACAAGATCAACAAGGCATTCGCCCGCCTCGAACAGGAACATGAACGGCCGCCCACGGCCGCCGAGCTGGCGGAGGTGCTGGAGATGACCCTCGAGGAGGTGAAGACCAGTTTGAACAACACAGGTCGTCACCTGAGCATGGACGCCCCCCTCCGCGAGGGCGACGACAGCGGGACAATGATGGACGTGATGCACAACGTTGACACGCCCAGCCCGCTGGACAGCCTGATGACCGACAGCCTGCGCAATGAGATCGAGCGCTCGTTGAACGCACTGGCCGGTCGGGAGAGCGATGTGATCCGCCTGTACTTCGGCCTGAACGGCAACCAGCCACATACGCTGGAAGAGATCGGCCAGAAGTTCGACCTGACGCGCGAACGGGTTCGCCAGATCAAGGAGAAGGCGATACGCCGGATGAAGCATACGAGCCGCAGTGCCGTGTTGAAGGCCTATCTGGGATAGTTCGCAGCAGGCCGTTCGCAGTAGGCGGTGGACGGGGCGCGATACCGTGGGCCTGCCTATCGGCTACGACCTGCTGTTCTACCTTCGCGTGAGCATGCCGCACCTTGTCGCACCCTCCCTCCTTTCCGCAGACTTCGCCGACCTTAAGAGCGCCGTACGCGTGGTGGATGAAAGCCCGGCCCCCTGGCTGCATATCGATGTGATGGACGGCGTGTTCGTGCCGAACATCAGCTTTGGTTTCCCGGTGATCAAAGCCATCCGGCCGCTCACGAAGAAGGTATTCGACGTGCATCTGATGATCGTACGCCCGGAGAATTACATCACCGCCTTCCGCGATGCCGGTGCCGACCTGCTCACGGTCCACATCGAGGCAAGCCCACACCTGCACCGGACCATACAAGGGATCAAGACGGCGGGGATGAAGGCCGGCGTCGCGATCAACCCGCACACACCGGTGGCCGCATTGGAAGAGGTGCTCGCGGACATCGACCTGGTCTGCCTCATGAGCGTGAACCCGGGCTTCGGTGGTCAGCAGTTCATCCAGCGTACGTACCAGAAGATCGAGGACCTGGCGGAGCTCCGGAAGAGGACCGGATCGAAGGCATTGATCGAGATCGATGGTGGCGTGAGCACCGGGAATGCACGGCAGCTCGTGCACACCGGAGCCGATGTGCTGGTGGCCGGCAACAGTGTTTTCGCAGCGAAGGATCCCGCCGGGGCGATCAGGGAACTTTCCGTCTAGGCACCGTCCTACCTTCGGATCCGGTCCGCCGACCGACCGCCGGACATGGCTTCCCTGCTACAGCCCGACCCTTCCGCCTACGACCGGGAGTTCACCTTCAGCCGCATCGGCATGGTGCAGCGCCGCATGGTCTGGACCTATCTGGACCGCATGTTGCAGACACCCGGCATGAAGGTGCTCGAGTTGAATTGCGGCACCGGGACTGACGCGATCCACCTGGCCCGCAGCGGACATCGGGTACTTGCCACGGACATCAGCGAGGAGATGCTGAAGGTGGCCCGCGAGAAGGCCCGGCAGTTCGGCGTGGAAGAGCGGATCGAGCACCTCCGGCTCGGATTCGATGACCTGGCCGAGCTCACCACTCCTCCCGTGGACATGGTATTGAGCGACTTCGGTGGATTCAACTGCATCGATGCGGACCACCTGTCGCGGCTCGTCGACCCCATCGCGAGGACCTTGAAACCGAGAGGCCGTTTCATCGCCGTGTTGATGCCCGACAGATGCCTGAGCGAGACCGTGTACTACTTCCTGCGCGGTGCGTTCCGGGATGCCTTCCGGCGCGGCCGTCACGATCCGGTATGGGCCGACCTGAGCGGGACCGGTGCGGTCACCTGGTACCATGACCCCAAGCGATTCGCGCGCCTTTTCAACAGCCGGTTCAAGGTGGTGGGCCTGCGACCGATCGGCCTGTTCGTGCCCCCGACCCACTTGGAGCATCGGTTCGGCCATCGCGGACGACTGCTCGACCGCCTGGCGAAATGGGACGAATGGTTCAGTAACTGGCGATGGACGTCCAGGTACGCAGATCACTACCTGATCGATCTGGAACGACGGGTGTGAACAACTCCTGATATCGGCTTTGATCGACGATCCGATCCGGGTAATTTCGCCGCATGATGCGAACCTTACTCCTTGCGATCGGGGCTGTCTTGCTGCTGAACGCTTCAGCGCAAACGGTCCCCCATGACCACCGCACGTGCGGTGCGCAAACATTCACCAAGCGCCACCTGGAACAGCAGGGCTTGAGCACCGACCTGCTCCACCAGCTGCCAACGAGCCTGGGTGAAGTGCGCGGCGGCACACTGACCGTTCCGGTGGTGGTGCACGTGGTATGGAACACGGCCGCCGAGAACATCCCCACGGCGACCATCAATGCCCTGCTGGCGGAAATGAACGCGGACTTCAATGGCACCAACGGTGACCTGAACCAGGTGCGCCCCGCGTTCAGCGGTGTGGTCGGCAACCCCGGCATCCAGTTCTGCCTCGCCCAAGTGGACCCGAACGGCTCAGCGACGACCGGCATCGTGCGGGTGCAGACAACGGATACCTGGTTCGACCCGGACAACGAAACGGACAACATGAAGTTCGCTCCCACGGGCAGCAATGCCTGGGATCCGACGCGTTACCTCAACATCTGGATCTGCGACATCACGAGTGGTGCCGGAGGAAGCACCATCACCGTGGGCTATGCCTACCTGCCTGTTGGCGGTGTGGTGGGCACTTCGATCGATGGCCTGGTCATCGATTATTCATACGGCACCCAACTCGGGGCAAGGACCGCCACCCACGAGATCGGCCACTACTTCGGCCTGATGCACACCTTCGACGATGATGGTGCCTGCGTGAACGCGGATGGCTTTAGCGATACGCCCACCTCGAACAGCCCCACCTTCAGCTGCTCCAATCCGAACCTGATGAAGTGCGGCGTGCTCACGCAGTACGAGAACTTCATGGACTACAGCGATTGCCAGGTGATGTACACTGCGCAGCAAGCGTCCTACATGAGCTCGATCCTGACCGGCGTGCGCGGCGGGCTGCTGCTGAACAACGCCTGCTCCGGTCCGGTGGCCGGTCCCTGCATCCCCACCTCCGCCGGTGGGACCACGGACGGTGACTACATCAACCGCGTTGCCCTCGGCACCTTCAACAACGCCAACTCCGGCGGGCTGGCCGCACCCACCTACACTGACTTCAGCGGTACGTACAACACGTCGCTCACACGCGGCACCAGCTACACGCTCACCGTGCAAGGCGGCACGTTCAACGACGACAACGTGGCCGCATGGATCGACTATGACCAGGACGAC
>JAGQVR010000214.1 GCA_020437875.1 Flavobacteriales bacterium | reverse complement strand
GTCCGCTGTTCCAGACCCCGCAGGAGGTGGCCCGCCAGGCGATCGAGAACGACGTGCACGTACTGGGCATCAGCAGCCTCGCGGGGGGGCACAAGACCCTGGTGCCCGAGGTGATCCAGGAACTGCGCGAGACCTACAACAGGCCCGACATCCTGGTGGTTGCCGGAGGCGTGATCCCGCCGAACGACTTCGAGTTCCTGAATCAGGCGGGCTGCTTCGACGTGTACGGACCGGGGACGAAGATCCCGGTGGCGGCGAAGGGGATCATTGAGGCGTTGATGCGATAGTACCACGCTATTGGAACTTCGACTCTTGCAAATGCAGCGTCACGTTGACATAACCCAAATCGACCCGCAGCAACACTGCTTCATCTGCAGAACGCCCATAGAACAGGGCTCGAATAGCGTGGAGCACGTCATTCCTCGATGGGCACAGAAACGCCATGATCTATTCAATCAACGTCTTTTCCTAATTAACAAGACCGAAATTCAGTACCGACAACTCATCGTTCCGTGTTGTTCAAAGTGCAATAATGATCATTGGGCTCCCATTGAAAGGGATCTATCCGAGGCGGTGAAGTTCGGGAGAAGTGCCGTGCTTGGCTTGGGCAAGGAACGCATTTACCTCTGGCTTGCGAAGGTATATTAGGGTATTTTGTACAAGGAATACATGTTGCTATTCGACCGAACAAGGCCATCAGAAGGCAACATCGTTCAGTCGGGAGATATTAGTGCCTATGAAACTCACCACGTCTTCCTCCAACGAGCGTCAGGCCTGATTGAATTCGAAGATTTCATTCCGGGCTCAATCTTCGTTTTCGACGCTCAAAGGTTGCCCAACCCGAGACACGAGTGGTTCCTTGCGGATGATATCCGAAGCATGTCTATTGGCGTTCGAGTTGGCAGTGTGGTCATACTAGCTGCGCTTGGTGATGGTGGTGCCCAGGAGACTGAGGAAGAAGTATACTCTAGGTTCTATGACTTAGCCCTGCACCCCCTATAAATCAAGGAGTTATTTGCATTGGTATTCTACAAGTCGTCTCGTGCAACAAGAACCCCGAAATACATTCAGGAAGAGGCTCCCCCATTCAGAATTTGGCAGCTACCGCTTGGAGGGTACAGCAGCGTACCGTTCTTCGATAATTATGATGTCAGGGAATATGCCAAGGTGTTAAGCCAGTTTACAGGAGTTCCGTTGAATGAACTTCTTTATCCACCTGATAGAGTGAGAACCTGGCTTCAGACAGACGCTGGTCAGGTTCAGTTCATTCCAATCAATTAGAACGGATTGTTCTACAAGTCGCTCAGTTGTTCTTTCTGCTTTAGGGACAGCAGCGGAAAGCCCACAGCGAGGAACGAGCGCGGACTTGGAGCGAATGGCCCGACGGCGAGACCCTGAGCGGAGCAAAGCGGAGTCGAAGGGCGAGCCGGAACGCCCATCCCTCGACTACGCTCGGGATGACACGTACCGGTCGAGCGATCAAATGATCAGACAATGGGACACCAGCCCTACCACCAGCCTACGATCTTCTGATCGTCCCATCATCTGATCTTCTGATCATTTATAGTTGCTTTAGAGCGTCATTATTTGCATTTTGTTCATACTATGATGCTCCTTGGCATCGTTGTGATGTAACGGACCGATGGAGAATGCGTATACTTGTGGCGTGAACGCTACGTTAGTGCACTGAAACACCATTTACGATGTCTTCAAGCAACATCCAATGGCAGGCCCTGAGCGACAACAAAGCTGTGGAGCAACTGGGCAAGGAGCTGCGGCGCATGCGGCTGGAGCGCAACCTGAGCCAGGCCGAGGTGGCCACCCGCGCCGGTCTGGACCGCACCACCGTGGTGAAGCTGGAGGCCGGCAGGGCCGCCACCTTGCTCACCGTGGTGCAGGTGCTGCGCGCCATCGGGCGGCTGGAGGTGCTCGATGGCTTCCACCAGGAGCCGCAGCCCACGCCCTACATGCTGGTGGAGGCGCAGGAGAAGTACCTGAAGAAGCAACGCAAGCGCGCCAGCCGCAAGAAACCCGAGGTGGGGCCGCCCAAGCCGAAGAGCACATGGTAACCCATGCACGCGTGCTCCTCTGGGGCAAGACGGTGGGCCTGGTGGTGTGGGACGACCAGCAACAACGCGCCACCTTCCAGTTCGACCGCGCCTTCACGCAGAGCGGGCTGGACGTGGCGCCGATCATGATGCCGCTGGCTCAGGCGCGCGGGGGCGACGAGGTGTTCAGCTTCGGCGATGTGCGCGACGAGACCTTCCGCGGGCTGCCGGGGCTGCTGGCCGACAGCCTGCCCGACCGCTTCGGCGAGCAGATCCTGAACGCGTGGCTGGCCACCCAACAACGCACGCCCGGCAGCGCCAATCCCGTGGAACGCCTGTGCTACACCGGTCGACGCGGCATGGGTGCGCTGGAGTTCGAGCCGGCCCACAACGACTGGGAGGCGAGCAGCGAGGCCCTGCAGGTGGAGGAGCTGGTGCGCGTGGCCAACAACGTGCTGTACGAGCGCGCCGCGTTCCGGACGAACAACAAGAAAGGGCGGGAAGAGGCCTTGCAGGACATCCTGCAGGTGGGCACCTCGGCCGGCGGCGCGCGGGCCAAGGCGATCGTGGCCTTCAATGCGGAGACCGGCGAGGTACGCAGCGGCCAGATCGATGGCCTGCCGGGCTTCACCTATTGCCTGATCAAATTCGACGGGGTGACGAACGAGAAGCTCGGCGACCCCAAGGGCTATGGCCGAATCGAATACGCCTACCACCTGATGGCACGGGCTTGCGGGGTGGAGATGATGCCCTGTCGCCTGCTGGAGGAGCACGGCCGCGCGCACTTCCTGACCCAACGCTTCGACCGGGTGCGCGATGCGGAAGGCACGGTGCACAAGCTGCACATGGCCACGCTCTGCGGCATCGCGCACATGGACTACAACCAGCCGCTGGCGCACAGCTACGAGCAGGCCTTCCAGGTGATGCGCGTGCTGGGCCTGCCCTACCCGGCCGCCGTGGAGCTCTTCCGTCGCATGTGCTTCAACGTGGTGGCCCTGAACTGCGACGACCACACGAAGAACATCAGCTTCCTGATGGACCCGCAGGGCGACTGGCACCTGGCCCCGGCCTACGACGTGACCTACGCCTACCACCCGGAAAGCCTGTGGCTACGGCAGCACCAGATGAGCGTGAACGGCAAGCGCACGGACATCACCCGCGACGACCTGCTGGCCGTGGCGAAGGCCATGAACATCAAGAAGGCCGCGGCGATCATCGACGAGGTGGTGGCTGGCGTGCGAAAGTGGAAGACCTTTGCGAAGAAGGCGGCGATGCCCGCGAAGCAGGTGGAGATGATCGGAAAGATGCACCTGACGAGGATCTGAACACCCATGGAACGTCCGCACCACCTCCCCGCCCCCATCTTCTTCCAACGCCCACGCCCCACGGCCGAGCGTCCGCTGGTGGTGATGATGAGCGCCTGCCTGGGCGGCATCCACTGCGGCGTGGACGGCAGCACCTACGGCGACCACAGCGCACTGCGCTCCTGGCTCCTGCGACCCGAGGTGCGCCTCGTACGGTTCTGTCCAGAGGACCATGTCTTCGGAACCCCGCGCATGACACCGGACATCCATGGAGGCACCGGCTTCGATGTGCTGGATGGACGGGCCCGGGTGCGGTTCGAGGATGGCAGCGACCGCACCGATGAATTGGTGCGGGGAGCAATGGCCATGCGTGACCTGGCCTTGCGTGAAGGTGTGGAACTGGCGATCCTGATGGACGTGAGCGGCGCCTGCGGCAGCTCGGTGACCTACGCGGGCAGCCGATTCACGGAAACACCCCGTTACCAGCAGGGGCCGGGTGTGGCGGCCGCAGCGCTGATCCGCGCAGGCATCCCGGTGATCTCGCAGCGCGACGACCGCTCGTTGCGAATGCTCCGCGATCTGCTGGACGGCACACGCACCCTTGCCGACGAACGTGATCACTGGGAGAAGGAGTGGTACCAGGAGTACTTCGCGCAGCGGCCATGAGCAAGCACAAGCTCGACCTCCACGACATCTACAACATGGGCTCGCAGATCGACGATGCCTTGCGCGAGGCCATGGACTTCTGCATCGACCGCCGCATCGACATGCTGGAGATCATCCCCGGCAAGGGCAGCGGGCAGCTGAAGAAGAAGGTGCTGCGCTTCCTGCAACTGCCAGAGGTGAAGAAGACCTACCACCGCATCGACAAGGACCGCGACAACTTCGGGAGGCTGTTCGTGCGGTTCAAGCATTGATCCTCAATGCCGCTTTGCCGACCAGAACAGGTTGCCGGCTCTTCCTACTTGTCACGCGCGAAGGCCTTTGCGAAGTTCGTCTTGGAGATGGTGTGGAATGCGATGCGTTCCATGGCACCCTGGACCATGCTTCTGGAACAGCTTGCCGTTCGGACGGCTCACAAGATCAACTTGCTCAGTACACCTGCGGTAGCGCCTTGATGTGCGCCAGCACCGGTACGCCATGCAGCGTGAGCTCGGTGCCTTCGCGGAACTTCAGGCCCTTCACGTCGCGCAACTGACCGCCCGGACCGATCGCCTTCACGCCGAGCTGGGTACCGTCCGGAGCGATCGCCTTGATGTGCAGGATGGCACCCTCCCGTGCCACGGCCTTCACGTCCAGCACGGTGCCATCGGCCATCAGCGCCTTGATG
>JAGQVR010000213.1 GCA_020437875.1 Flavobacteriales bacterium | reverse complement strand
CTTCGGTCACCGGCAGCGGATTGCCGCAGCTGAAGCCGGGCGGGCAGTTCACCTCGGTCACCTGGGTGTAGGTGTAGTTGTTGCCATGTGCGGTTCCCCCGCTTGCCACCAGCACACCATCCAACGTCACGGTGTAGCCCCCTTGACCCACGAGCCCATCGCCGTAGCTGTCGTTCATCGTGAAGATCAGGCATTCTCCCGTAGGCACGCAGAGCGATCCACCGGCCACGTTGCCAGCCCCGATCGGGCTGCTGTCGTGCGTCACCGTCCAGCTGATCTCGTTCGGCCAGTTGTCCGGTACGATGCTGATCACCAGCTCACTCTCCCCGACAGGGCAATCGCCTTGAGCGAAGGTGTGCGTGGTCGCGGTAAGGAGTGTTGTGGTCAGGAGTAGCGTTCTGAGCATGGAGGATCGGATAAGGCAAGCAAGTTGGTGCATCGAGGACGGTCCTCGAAACCACTTCGGCGTCTGGCTTGGAAACCTCAGCGCACCGCCACGCCGACCTTGGAACCCAAGGTGCCCTGGATGAACGTGTTACCGACCGCGACCGTTGATCAGCCCTTCACGAAGGGCCGGCTGAACATCCGCCCTTCGGCATCGGACAGACGAAGCAGGTACAGGCCATCGGGCAAACCGCTCAGGTCCAAGGTCATCAAGCCGGTGCCGGCGCTCTTGTGCACCGAACGGCCATCCGGTGCGACCAGCTCCATGCGGAGCGGATACGAGGTGCCGATGTTGACGTTCAAGGTCTCATTGGCCGGTACGGGATAGAGCTTCACACCGCCCCACGGGCTTTCCTCCTTGACGCTGTTCGGATCCACCTCGGTGATGGTTCCGAACTGGGTGGTGCTGTGGAACTGCCCTTGGAAGGAGCCCGTGCATTCGTAGTCGTACACGCCGGGTATGGTGAAGGTGTGCGACCAGACCCACGGGGCGCTTTGAGGGTTCGCGTTGTTCGCGAAGCCTTCCGGATTGTCCGGGAAGGTGCTCAGCTGTCCGAACACGTTGTGGCTCCCGCTGATGTTCGTCCAGCGTACGATGTCGCCCACATCGATCACCAGTTCCATGGGATCGTAATAGGGGAGGTTGTTCGGGTCGAGCAGGGAACCACCGACCTCCACGTCCCAGGTGGTCTGTGCGATGCAAGCGAAAGGAAGGAAGGCGGTCAGGGTAAGCAGTGCTTTCATAGTCAAGGTTCTGGCGTGAAGAAAGAGCGTTCCGATCGCACTTCAGCCCGCATCGCCCATGAAGAACCCGCCACTCTGGGAGGGCTGCCTGAACAACTCCGTGTCGTTGCTGTTGATGGTCCTGTGGACCACTAACGCACCTCGATCTCGTCCAGGAACATCCAGGCAGGGTTGCCAGTACCAGGGTCACCGGCGGGGATCAGCCCACTGTGCAACACGTTCAACCGCACGTAACGCGCTTGGGTCGACTTTTCGACTGCGAACACGTTTCGTCCTTGCACGCGGGCCATGATCGACGTCTTCCGCTTGATCGGGTCGGCCGGGATCACGGGGATCTCGCGCATCGCAGGGAAGCCCATACCGACCGAGGTATAGGTCTTCCCGTCGGTGCTCACCATGAACTCGACCGCTTTGGGCGCGTGGATCCAGCTGTGGGTCTCGTTCAGCGCGCCGATGCCGATGTGGTCGATCTCCTGCACGCTACCCAGATCCACTGTGATGGTGACATCCTCTTTCCAGCCCAGCCACTCGGTGTTCACACGCTTCTCCTGCGCCGTGATGCCATCGACCAGGGTGAAGGCGCCACCCTCGTTGTAGCGCTCGTTGGGCGGAACGCTGAGGGTGATGGGGCGGGCGGTGGCGAGGTTGAAAGTGAACTCCTTGAACGACGCCATCCCCGGTGTTCCAACCTCGTCTGCGACCTGTGCCACGACGGTACAGTTCTTCGAAATGGTGAATGGTGTTTCATACTTACGGTTGGTCGGGTAAGGTGTTTCCTCAACTTCATTCAGGATCTCTTCCGCAAGTTCTTTATCCACTCCTTCGATAACGCCAAACTCCAAAGAGCTGACCACTCCTGTGTTGAGCATAACCCTGATGACCCCGGAACTCGAATCTTGGGTCGGCTTGATCCTCACCTGATACAAGCTCCGGCTAGCATTCACGTCCATCGCCGCGAGCATCGCGAATTCCTTCCCCAGCCGCTGGATGAAGTCCTCCTCATCCCTCTTCTCCTTCGGCGTCCACAGCACCTCTGCCAAGGCCAGCATGCGCGGCAGGGCCATGTACTCCGCGTGTTCCGGCGTAAGGATGTACTCCGTCCACAAATTGCCCTGCGCACCGAGGATGTACTTCCCCTCCTCGGCGTTCAGCTCGGTGGGGATCGGTTCGTAGCTGTACACCTTCTGCAAGGTCGTGTAGCCACCGAAGGCCAGCGGCTCGTTCGCAGGGTCGCCCTGGTAATGGTCGAAGTAGCAATGGCTGCCGGGGCTCATCACGGCGTAGTGCCCGCTCTTCGCCGCTGCCACGCCGCCTTCGGTGCCGCGCCAGCTCATCACCGCTGCGTTCGGCGCTAGACCGCCCTCCAGGATCTCATCCCAGCCGATGATCTTCCGGCCCTTCGCATTCACGAATCGCTCGATCCGCTGGATGAAATAGCTCTGCAGTTCGTGCTCGTCCTTCAGGCCTTCGGCCTTCAAGCGAGCCTGGCATTTCGGGCATTCCTTCCACCGCTCCTTGGGGCATTCGTCGCCTCCGATGTGGATGTACGGGTTCGGGAAGAGTTCCATCACCTCGGTGAGCACATCCTCCTGCAGCGCGAAGGTGCTGTCGTTGCCTGCGCAGAAGACATCCTCGAAGACGCCCCAGCCGCGGTTCACAGCGTATGGACCACCGGTGCAGCCGACCTGCGGATAGGCCGCCAACACTGCCAGCGCATGTCCGGGCATCTCGATCTCCGGCACTACGTTGATGTGCCGCGCCGCCGCGTAGGCCACCACCTCGCGGATCTCGTCCTGTGTGTAATAACCGCCGTATCGGACGGTGTCGAACTCCAGCCGGGCATACGGACCGACCTGGCTGCTGCTGCGCCAAGCGCCCACCTCCGTCAGCCTCGGACGGCTCTTGATCTCGATCCGCCAGCCCTGGTCATCGGTCAGGTGCCAGTGGAAGCTGTTCATCTTGTACCGCGCCAGCAGGTCGATGTACTGCTTCACGAAGTCCACCGGAAAGAAGTGGCGCACCACATCGAGGTGCATACCGCGCCATGGGAAGCGCGGGTGATCGGTGATGCTGAGGCAGGGGAGGGAGCCGGTCTCTGAACCCTGTTCCAGCAACTGGACGAGCGTGCGCGAACCGCGGTAGAGGCCTTCTTCTGTTGGTGCACTGATCGTGATCCGCTCCGGCTCGACCGTGAGGCTGTGCCAGTCACTGGGGAGCAGGGTGTCGGGCGTGAAGAGGTTCAATTGGATCACCAAGGCACGTTCACAGTCGATGGGTCTGCGTTGCTGAAATTCCGCTGTCTCTGCACCGAGCATGCCGGTCAGTTCGACCGGACCTCCTTGGATCGTCCAACCACAGGTCAGGTGGCAGGTGCCTTCCGTCAACCGCATTTCCACTGGAGCCGGGATCACCGTCGGAAGCTCGCTTTGCTGGGCCGAGACCTGGGCCGCGAACACGACGAAGAAAGGAAGGAGCCGCATGTGTTTCATCCCGTTCCTCGGGGCCGTAAAGGTGCACCGATCGCACCTTGCCCCATCCGCTGACCGGTTCGCCAAGAGATAAGTAGCTAGCGGCCAGTAGCTAACAGCTAATGGCCGCATTTGCATTTCCCAAGAAATTCCACCACATTTGCACCCCCAATTCCGGGACCTAAACAATAACCGCGACATGCCAACTCGCATCCGCCTTCAGCGTAAAGGCAAGAAAGGCCGGCCCTACTACCACTTGGTGGTGGCCGATTCCCGCGCTCCCCGCGACGGGAAGTACATCGAACGGATCGGCGCTTACGATCCCAACCAGAACCCCGCGTTCATCGAGGTGAACACCGACAAGGCCCTCGACTGGCTCCAGAAGGGTGCCCAGCCGAGCGACACCTGCCGCGCGATCCTCAGCTACACCGGCGTGGTCTACAAGAACCACCTGGCCAATGGCGTGAAGAAGGGTGCGTTCGACCAGGCCGAGGCCGAGCGTCGTTTCGACATCTGGAAGAACGAGAAGACGACCAAGATCGAAGGCAAGAAGAGCAAATTGGCACAGGGTGCCGAGGCCGCTCAGAAAGCCCGCATCGAGGCCGAGACCAAGAAGGCCGCCGACCACGCTGCCGCGCTGAGCGCCAAGCTCGCCGCCGCAAGTGCCACTGAAACGGCCGCTGCTGAGCCGGCCGCTGAAGAAACACCCGCCACCGAAGAAGCACCCGCCGCTGAAGAAGCTCCTGCTGCTGAAGAAGCTCCTGCTGCTGAGGCGCCTGCCGCAGAAGGTACCGAGCCTGCTGCCGAGTGATCAGCCCACTTTTTGGAATGCCCGTGTTCGGAAACGAATGCGGGCATTCTCATTTCCGATCCATGGAACCCGTAATTTTCCGACATGGATCTGGAGAGCCTCCACCGTATAGGACGATTGGGAAAGCCTTGGGGGCATCAAGGGGAGCTGACCGTGCATTTGGAGGACTGTGACCTTGATGACCTGGTCCATGCCGGATCGTTGTTCGTGGATATCGAGGGTCAGA
>JAGQVR010000212.1 GCA_020437875.1 Flavobacteriales bacterium | reverse complement strand
GGAAGCGATGGCGAAGCCCTTCCCCGTGGCGGCGGTGGTATTGCCCGTCGCGTCGAGGATATCGGTGCGCTCACGCACCTCCTTCGGCAGGCCGCTCATCTCCGCGATGCCACCGGCGTTGTCGGCGATGGGTCCGAATGCGTCGATGGCGAGCTGCATGGCCGTGGTGGCCATCATGCCAGCGGCCGCGATGGCCACGCCATAGAGACCAGCGAGGCTGAAGGCACCGAAGATGCCAGCGGCCAGCACGAGGATCGGCAGGAAGGTGCTCTCCATGCCCACGGCCAGACCACCGATCACGTTCGTGGCATGACCCGTGCCGCTCTTCTGCACGATGCTATCCACCGGCTTGCGGCCCATGGCCGTGTAGTACTCGGTGATGTAGCTCATGAGGAAGCCCACCACGAGACCGAGGACGATGGCGTAGAAGATGTTGATGCTGTTGTATACCGTTTCAACACCACCGCGACTGAAGGTGATGGTATCGCTGAACATCCATCCGATGATGAAGTAGCTGGCGATGGCGGTCAGGATGATGCTGCCGATGTTGCCCTTGTTCAAGGCGGCCATCACGCTGTCGCTGTCCTTGCTGATGCGCACGAACCAGGTACCGATGATGCTGAACACGATGCCGAGGCCAGCGATCAACATGGGCAGGAGGATCGGCGCCATGCCGCCGAAGTTGTCCTGGCTGATCACCTCGCGACCGAGTACCATGGTGCTGAGGATGGTGGCCACGTAGCTGCCGAAGAGGTCTGCGCCCATGCCGGCCACATCGCCCACGTTGTCGCCCACATTGTCGGCCACGGTGGCGGGGTTGCGCGGATCATCCTCGGGGATCCCGGCTTCCACCTTTCCAACGAGGTCGGCGCCCACATCGGCGGCCTTGGTGTAGATGCCACCGCCCACACGGGCGAAGAGCGCGATGGACTCAGCACCGAGGCTGAAGCCCGCGAGCACCTCCAGGGCCTTCATCATCTCCTCACCGTTCGGCGAGGCGCCGTTCACGTACATGCGGTAGAAGGCGATGAAGAGCAGGCTGAGGCCCAGGACCGCGAGGCCGCTCACGCCGAGGCCCATCACGGTACCACCGTTGAAGCTCACCTTGAGGCCCTGCGCCAAACTGGTACGCGCGGCCTGCGTGGTGCGCACGTTGGCCTTGGTGGCGATGTTCATGCCGATCCAACCCGCGAAGGCGCTGAAGAAGGCGCCGATCAGGAAGGCGACCGCAATGACCCAATCGCTGTGGGCCACCAATGTGCCGCTCCATGCTAGCAAAATGGCGGCGATGGCGGCGAACACGCCAAGCACCTTCCACTCGGCCTTCAGGAAGGCACTTGCCCCATTGGCGATGTAGCCCGCCAGCTGTTGCATGTTCGCATCGCCCGCATCCTGCTTGCTTACCCAGGCTGCCTTCGCGATCATCACCACCAGGCCCAGCACACCAAGCGCGGGGATGTAGTACATCAAGTCACTTCCCATCTCTGTCGTGTTGTGTATGTCTTTGTGTCTCAGCGCCTTTCACCACGTTGGTGTCCAGCGGGGCGCGAAAATAGGAAACGGGCGTGAACTCGTGGTGGTCGGAACTACGCGAGCATGGGCAGGACTAGCAGGCGATAGCCCCAGTTCCCAGGTTTCCGCCTACTTCACCACGTACATCACCTCCTTCACCGCCTTCACCACGCGGGGAACGCTTGGCAGAGAGGCCTCGATCAACGTGGGCGTGAACGCCAGCGGCACATCGGCCTGATTCACGCGAACGACCGGGGCGTCCAGGAAGTCGAAGGCGTCCTTCTGCACACGGTACGCCACTTCGCTGGAAACACTCCCGAAGGGCCAGTTCTCGTCCACCACCACCAAGCGGTTGGTCTTCCGAACGCTCTTCAGGATGGTGGCGTGATCCAGCGGGCGGATCGTGCGCAGGTCGATGACCTCGGCGCTGATGCCTTCCTTGGCCAGCTCTTCCGCGGCTGCGAGCGCCACCTTCATCATCTTGTTGAAGGAGACGATGGTGACATCGGTGCCTTCGCGTTTCACGTCGGCCACACCAATGGGTAGCAGGTACTCGCCGTCGGGCACTTCACCCTTGTCGCCGTACATGCGCTCGCTCTCCATGAAGAGCACGGGGTCGTTGTCGCGGATGGCCGCCTTCAGCAGTCCCTTGGCATCGTATGGTGTGCTGGGGCTGATCACCTTGAGGCCGGGGATGTTGGCGTACATGGCCTCGAAGCTCTGGCTGTGCGTGGCCGCCAGCTGCCCTGCGCTGCCGTTGCCGCCTCGGAACACGATGGGCACATGGAACTGGCCACCGCTCATCTGCAGCATCTTGGCCGCATGGTTGATGATCTGGTCCGCCGCGAGGATGGCGAAGTTCCAGGTCATGTACTCCACGATGGGACGCAGGCCGTTCATCGCGGCACCCACGGCGATACCCGTGAAACCAAGCTCGGCGATCGGGGTGTCGATGATCCGCTTATCCCCGAACTCGGCCAGCATACCCTTGCTCACTTTGTAGGCGCCGTCGTACTCCGCCACTTCCTCACCCATGAGGAAGACATTGGGGTCGCGACGCATTTCTTCGCTCATGGCCTCGTTGAGGGCCTCACGCATCTGGATCGTACGCATGCGGTTCGGAATGGGCGCCAAAGGTAGTTGCCCAGCGCCACCTACTCCTGCGCGGTGTCCTCCGCCCGCACCTCGTCCATTGCCTTGCGCTTGCTTTCCCGCCCCACCACACGGCCATTCTCCATCACCACTTCCTGTCGGATCACCCGTACCGCATCTTCGTTCGGACGGACGGGACGCCCGTGTTCGGCGCACCAGACCCAGACGAACTCCGCACCGAGGAAGAAGGTCTGTGAGGCATAGAAGGTCCACAGCAGCAGCGAGATCAGCCCGGCGGCGGCACCGAACGTGCTCGTTGGGTCAGCGGCATCGAAGTAGATGTCGAGCACGGTCTTGCCCAAGCCGAAGAGCATCGTGGTGAACATCGCGCCGGGCAGCACATCGCGCCACGCAACGTGGGCATCGGGCAGGAACTTGAACATACAGGCGAAGACAGCCGTGCTCACGGCGAACATCAGCACCCAGGAAAAGGCCAGCAAAAGCCGCCCACCGATCCCGGGCCAAGCCACCGCCAGGTCATCGCTGAATCCGGTGATGAGCGAGTTCATGACGAATGTGACCACCAACAGGAAGCCCAGGCCCATGACGAAGGAGAAGGACAAGAGACGTGTGAGGATGAAATCGAGGATGGAGCTCTTGGGCCGTGGCTTGATCTCCCACATCCGGTTCAACGCGCTCTGCAACGCGTTGAAGATGCCGGTGGCGCCCAGGACCAGTGTAACGACCCCGATCACGGTGGCCACCACACCCTTCCCACTGATGTACGCATCGCCCAACATGTCCTGGAGCGCATCCGCCGTTTCAGCCCCCACCAACCCGTGCAACTGGCGGAAGAGCTGGCCTGTCACTGCTTCAGGCCCGGCGATCATACCCGAGATCGCGATCACGACAACGAGCAGGGGAACAATGGAGAAGATGGTGTAGTACGCCAAAGCCGCGCCCAGGTCGAAGGTCTGGTCCTCAGCGAAGGCCTTGAACATCATCTTCACGAAACGGCGAACCGCAGCGAAGCCCTTGGGGCGGTCGGCAGCCGGACCGGCATTGGTGACCTCGTTCATGGTGGGTGGTGTTGGTACCCTGCACATTCCGATGTCGTGCCGGAAAGTGCGGGAACACCTCAACCCGAGCGGTGGACGGATGGCACGTGATGATCGGTTCCAGTCTGTTCGACAAGAGGTGTGGAATCCCGACGACAGCCTGTTGCACCGATGCCACAGGGGACAAGGTCAAGACCATCACGAGGAAACCCTTGGTGCGTACTTTCGCCACCCGAACATGAAGATCCTCGTCCTACTCAGCCAGGTGCCCGATACCACGGCCCGCATCGCATTCACCGATGACAACACGAAGTTCGATGCCAATGGTGTCACCTTCATCGTGAATCCCTATGACGAATGGTACGCCCTAGTGCGAGCCCTGGAACTGAAGGAAGCGGCCGGGGCGGGTTCCGTAACGACGATCACCGTGGGCGGTGCCGATACCGAGGCCACCATCCGGAAAGGCCTGGCCATCGGAGCCGATGACGCCGTGCGTGTGGACGAGCAACCGACCGAAGCGCTGCAGGTGGCCGAACAGATCGCAGCCTACGCCAAGGACAAGGGCTTCGACCTGATCATGGCGGGCAAGGAGACCATCGACTTCAACGGCGGTCAGGTGGGCGGCATGGTGGCCGAACTGCTGGACCTCCCATACGTGGCCCTCGCGAGCAAATTGGACGTGGCCGGTGGCAAGGCGACCATCGAACGCGATGTCCCCGGTGGTGTGGAGGTGGTGGAAGTGGCCCTGCCGCTGGTCCTCAGTGCCGCGAAAGGCATGGCCGAACAGCGCATCCCGAACATGCGCGGCATCATGGCAGCCCGAACCAAACCGCTTACCGTGGTGCCCGCCGCAGCCACGGACAATGTGGCGCATACCGCCTCCTTCGAGCTGCCGCCAGCGAAGGGCGCGGTGAAGATGATCCCCGCCGATGAGGCCGGGAAGCTCATCGAGCTGTTGCACACCGAGGCGAAGGTGATCTGAGGTCACCTCAGCGGCGCAGAGAACACAGAGAAGCCAGATAAACGCATCCTTAGCGTCGACCCTCGGTCGACAAGAAACTTACCCAGCATGAGCGTTCTAGTATTCATCGAC
>JAGQVR010000211.1 GCA_020437875.1 Flavobacteriales bacterium | reverse complement strand
TGCCTTTGATCCGTTGCAGCTGGTCGGTGAGGATCGTTTCGAGCAGGGTACGATGGGGTTCCGGACCGCTGATCACCGCCACGATCCGGTAGGCGGAACCACTTGGTAGCGCTGCGGCCTGCATCCGGCTTACCGTGCCGATGTGCCGGGCGTTGGACGGTAGCGATGCGCCGTGGGACAGATCGCCGGCAAGGCCGGGTGCTTCCGCCTCGTCCATGATCCAGCACCGATCGAAGCGCGCGATGTGATGCAGGTTCAACTTCCGCAGTGCCGCCTGTGCGATCGGCGTGAAGGGGAATACCTGGTGTGTGATCAGGATGCTCGGTAGGTCCGGTGAACGCAGCCCGAAGCGTTGGTCGCTGATCACCGCATCCAACCGCAGGTCATGGCGTATCCGGTCGAACAGCATACCCTCGGTGTGGACGCTTCGCACCATGTCCGGGAACTGGCGGACCATGCTCCAGAGCTGGCTGCGGCCCTTCGCATAACGGATGTCCGCGCCGGGTATGCGCACATGCTCCAGCTCGGGGAACTCGGTGCGCAGCAACGCGAGCGGACCCTTGTCCGCACCGATGACGGGCGTGGCGCCGCGCTTGAGCAACCCGTGAATGATCGGCACGCAGCGCGTGCTGTGACCCAGCCCCCAGTCGAGGGGAGCCACCAGGATACGCCTGCCGTTGAGCATCGGTCAAAGGTCGTGCGCCGATGTGAACCCCGTGTGACCGGCTCCGGGCTGGGTGCAGGCCTCCTAAATTCGCGGCCCTCATGGGCAAGAACAAGCTCAGCCGCTTCGCCGAGAACCTCACGTTCGATCACGTGGTGCAACCCACCTTCACCGAGTTGCAGGCGGCAGATCTGCGCTACAAGGGACGTTGGAACACCGACTTCTTCAAGCGGGAAGCGCCGTTGGTGCTGGAGCTCGGTTGCGGGGGTGGGGAGTACACCGTTGGCCTCGCGCAACTGCAGCCGGGGAAGAACTACATCGGCATCGATATCAAGGGTGCGCGGATCTGGCGCGGCGCCAAGACCGCAAAGGAACTCGGTCTGGAGAACGTCGGCTTCGTGCGCACCCATGTGGACCACATCCTTCGGTGCTTCGGAAAACACGAGGTCAGCGAGATCTGGCTCACCTTCAGTGACCCGCAGATCGGCAAGGCCCGCAAGCGCCTCACCAGCCCACTCTTCCTGGCGCGCTACAAGGAGATCCTGAAGCCCGGTGGCCTGATCCACCTGAAGACCGACAGTCCGCTCTTGTACGAATACACGTTGGAGCAGATCGAAGAGAACAAGCTGCCCACCTTTGAGCGCAGTGCCGAGGTGTATGCCGAGTTGGTTCCGCGCGTTTCACCCGAGGAGCAGGCGGTGCTCAACATCAAGACCTATTACGAGCAGATGTGGTTGGAGGAGGGGCGGACGATACACTATGTTCGGTTCGGGATCGGTTGAGCATGGAACGGATCGAATTGTCGGTCGATAGGATCGAACCCTGGCAGTACTTCAAGCTGCTGGTCAAGCTACGACTTCGTCGGGTCGGGTGGTTGTATGCACTTTTCTGTGCCATCGGCCTTTTCCAGCTCACCAGCTCATCGATGGACCATTCTGTGGATCACCTGGGCTTCCTGCTGTTGAGCCTGCCTTTGGTCATGGTCGGTGTTCTCTGGTACTGGGCATATAGGATGGACAATCGTGCCATGTTAGAGGCGCGGCATTTCACATTGGACCCCGACAAGCTCGTTGGAACGACGCAGGATGGTTCACGTGGTGAGATCCCTTGGAACCGGATCCAACGCGTTCTCGAGATCGATGCGAAAGTCCTGTTATACGTCAGTGCGGGCCAGATGATCATTCTTCCCAGGTCCGCTTTTCTTGACATCGCAGATCTGACGCGGGTCAAGTCTTGGGTGCAGGCATCAAAGAAGGAGTGATGCCATCCTTATGAAGACGCAGTTGATCAACAACGCCATCCAGGAACGCGACTTCTTCGCCGACGTGATGGCCGTGGTGCGCCAGATACCGAAAGGTCGCGTGACCAGCTATGGCGCCATCGCCAAGTACCTCGGTGCCGCCCGCAGCGCCCGCATCGTGGGTTATTGCATGAACAACGCGCATACGGTGAAGCCCAAAGTGCCCGCGCATCGTGTGGTCAACCGGATCGGTGTGCTCAGTGGCAAGCATCACTTCGGCTCGCCCACCGCCATGGAGGACCTGCTGAAGAAGGACGGGGTGCAGGTGAAGAAGGACCAGGTCGTGGACTTTGCGAAGCGCTTCTGGGACCCGGCGGTGGAGTTGGGGTTGTGAACCATGTGTCGGCGCCTATGATGCCGCAGCGCTCATGGTCTCTCATATGGATAGCTGCGAAGAGTCCTGCCCAAGAGCGACCGGCGTTTCAAATACTCCGAAACCCAGCCGCCTCCTTCGCGCAGATGCACATAGCGGCGTTGATAGCCATAGCGCCTGAAGACCTTCCCTCTTTCTGTCAGGAGCACGAGGTCGTCGCCGTCAAAAGCGAATCGGCCGGTACTCACTTTTGATCGTTTGGGGCTTTTTGTATAGGTGTAGCTCGAATCAGCTGCGTGAAAATTGATACGCGTCATTCTGCTTCGGATATCATTCGGCCTCCTCTTCCAAATAACACTGACCGTGTCAGAATGCCCTATCTGGCCATTGCAAATCAGAGGCATCCCTACAATGAGAGTTAGTGACATGGCGAGAAGACGTGCGATGGGCGTCATGGCCCCTAATTTCGCACTCCCTTCCCATGCCCATCACCCAAGAAGCCATCCTCTCCGCACTCTCTCGCGTCATCGAACCCGACCTGAAGAAGGACATCGTGGAGCTCGACCTCGTGCGCGACGTGACGGTGGACGAGGATACCATCCATGTACACGTGGAGGTGAGCAACCCAGCGATGCACAGCCGCAAGCGCATGGAGGAGGCGGTGACCTTCAACCTGCAACAGGCCTTGGGCAAGGAGGTGAAGGTGGTGGTGAACGTGAGTCCCTTGAGCGGTGAACGTGGCAACCTGCGGAAGGTGCTGCCAAAGGTGAAGCACATCGTGGCCGTGGCCAGTGGCAAAGGCGGGGTGGGCAAGAGCACCATCACGGCGAACCTCGCGGCAGGCCTGGCACGCATGGGTTGGAAAGTAGGTCTGGTGGACGCCGATGTGCATGGTCCGAGCATGCCCATGATGTTCGATGCGGTGCATGAGCGGCCAACGACGACCGAGAAGGACGGCAAACGTTGGATCGTGCCAGTGGAGAGCCATGGTGTGAAGCTGTTGAGCATCGGCTTCTTCGCGGATCCGTCCCAAGCCATCGCCTGGCGCGGTCCCATGGCCAGCAAGGCCCTGGAGCAACTCTTCAAGGATGCCGATTGGGGCGAGTTGGACATCATGCTCGTTGACCTTCCGCCGGGAACGAGCGACATCCACCTCAGCCTGGTGCAGGCCGTGCCACTCACCGGCGCCATCGTGGTGAGCACCCCGCAACCCGTGGCCCTGGCCGATGCGCGTAAGGGCGTGGGCTTCTTCCAGCTGCCCAGCGTGAACGTGCCGGTGCTCGGCATCGTGGAGAACATGGCCTGGTTCACCCCCGCGGAGCTGCCCAACAACAAGTATTACATCTTCGGTGAGGGTGGTGCGAGGGCGCTCGCCGCCGAGTTGAAGGTCCCCCTGCTGGCCGAGGTGCCCCTGGTGCAGAGCATCCGCGAGGCGGGCGATGTGGGCCGACCGGCCGTGATGCAGGATGCCACCCCGATCTCCGCCGCATTCCACGATCTTTGCAACGCGGTGCAGCAACGACTCGCCGAGGTGACCAAGCCCAGCCCCGCGACCACGACCGCCTGAACGATGGAGACCACCGACCGCCAGTATCTGGAACAACGCATCCGGGAGGCCTTGTCCGACCTGCGCCCCTTCCTGGAGGCCGATGGTGGAGATATCACCCTGGAGGAAGTGACGACCGACCTTGTCGCGAAGGTGCGCCTGCATGGTGCCTGCAGCAATTGCAGCATGAGCCCCATGACCATGAAGGCGGGTGTTGAGGAGGCGATCAAGCGTGTGGCACCGGCCATCAAGCGGGTGGATGCGGTGAACCTGCCGGTGACGGCGTAGGTTCCTCGTAGCCCACCGCCCCTGTACCTTTGCGCTTCGAAAGCGGGTCATCCCGGCCCCACACCATGTCCACGACAACCTTGAAGACGAAACCGGTCGAGTCGCGCCAGAACGTCGTCATCCTCTTCGCCGGCGACAGCGGCGACGGCATCCAGCTCACCGGCTCGCAGTTCACCGATAGCAGCGCGCTGTTCGGCAACGACGTCAGCACCTTCCCCAACTTCCCCGCCGAGATCCGCGCGCCGCAGGGCACACTCGCGGGCGTGAGCGGCTTCCAGCTCCACTTCGGCAGCGTGGAGGTATGGACCCCCGGCGACCAGTGCGATGTGCTGGTCGTAATGAACGCCGCCGCACTCAAGGCCAACCTGCACAAGTTGAAACCGGGCGGCAGCATCATCGCCAACACCGACGGCTTCGACAAGAAGAACCTGCGCCTCGCGGGCTACATCGACGAGGCCGATCCATTGGCTGATGGGTCGCTGGCACCCTACCACCTGCACAGCGTCGATATCACCAAGCTGACGCGCGCTGCGCTCGAGGGCCTCACCCTCGGCATGAAGGAGAAGGACCGGTGCAAGAACATGTTCGTCCTCGGTTTCATCAACTGGATGTTCAACCGGGGCATGGACAACAGCGAGCGCTTCCTGCAGCAGAA
>JAGQVR010000210.1 GCA_020437875.1 Flavobacteriales bacterium | reverse complement strand
TCGCTGTCGATGAAGAGCGCGAAGTGCCCGGCCTGGTCGCCGATGAGGGTGCGTGGCATGATGATGCGCCCCCCGGCACCTTCGATGCGCGCGAGGATGCTGTCCATGTCGCCGCCGGCGTTCAGGTAGATGAGCACACCGCTGTCGTTGGGGTAGCAGCCGGGCCCTTGGATGAGCGCCCCCCCCACGCCATGCTCGGCGGGGAAGTAGGCCATCACGAACTCGCCGTTGCGCACCACCTCCATGTTGATGTTGTAGATGGTGTTGTAGAACGCGGCCGCGCGTACCAGGTCGTAGGCCGGTATCTCGAACCAGTTCACATAATCGGTGAGCTTCGGATGCTGCTTGAAGGAAGGTGCGCCCATGGTCTGAAGATAAGGGTCAGCGATGATCCGTCATTCCGGGTTCTCGTTCAGCGGACGGAGCGAGCTCACCATGTGCTTCGGCACTTCGTGGGTGCGTGTCTCGTCCTTCACCTGCAACTCGCCCAACTCCTGCACGCGCTTCGGTTTGATCAGGGGGCCCAGGCCCTCGAGGTGTTCGTGCTTCAACCCCGGTGTGTACACGGCGAATTCCACCGGCCGGTCGCGGAAGCTCTTGAGCGGTTGTCCCAGGCGCAGCACACCCAGCTCGCGGCTGCGGCGCACCTTCTCCAGGTTGATCTCGATCGGGATCAGTTCCTCGTTGTTGTCCGCCTGGTAGATCACGCGCCCTTCCGGACCGCAGACGATGCTGCGCCCGCTGCCACCGGCATCCAGCCCGTTGATGTCGAAGAAGTAGCACTGGTTGGTGGCGGCACTGGCGCGCGCGATGCTCAGCTCGATCTCCCGGTCGATGGTCCCGGTGAGCGTGGGGTGCAGGATCACCTCGGCACCCATCACCGCGAGTGTGCGGGTGGTCTCCGGGAACCACATGTCGTAGCAGATGCTCACGCCGAAGCGCCCGACATCGGGGATGTCGAACACGCAGAATTCATCGCCGCCGGTAACACCCACTTCGTAGGGGTAGAAGGGGAACATCTTGCGGTAGCGCGTCACCACACTGCCTTCCGGATCGATCACCGACGCGGTGTTGTAGATCCTGCCGTCCTTCTGCTCGAAGACGCTGCCTGGCAGCAACCAGATGCCGTGCTTGGCCGCCGCAGCGCACATCTTCTGCTCGAACTCCCCGGGCACCGGCCGCGCATGCGTGGTGAGCGGACCGTAGGCGCAGAGCTCGCTGAAGAGCACCATGTCCACCCACGGGTACAGGTTCATCAGGATGTCCAGCTTCAGCAACATGGCGTCCACGTTCGGTGCGGAAGCGCTCACCCGCATCTGGACCCCGGCTATCGAGAATGGTTTCATGGATTCAGTTATCGGTTGTCAGTTGTCCGTCGCACAGGCCGCGCAGCCTTCGTGCGACGGCCTCTCCAATAACCGACAACAGTTTTTCATCACCCGCATATCCTCCCCAACTCCTCCTCCATGATGTCCAGTCCCCTGTTCAGCAGCTCATCGCTGATCACGAGCGGGCTCAACACGCGGATCACGTTCTTGTCCGTGCCGGCGGTGATCACCACGAGGTCGCGCTTGGCGCAGGCGTTCATCAGTTTGGTGCAGGTGTCGGCGTCGGGCTTGCTCGGGTCGCGCTTCACGTTGAACTCCATCGCCATCATGGCCCCGAGACCGCGCACGTCGCCGATGCAGTCGTGCCTGGCCTTCATCTTCTCGAAACGCTTGCGGATCACCTCGCCCACATGCCGGCCCTTCGCGTTGATGTCGATCTCCTCCATGTAATTGAGCGTGGCCAGCGCTGCCGCACAGCTCACCGGACTGCCGATGTAGGTGCCGCCGATGCTGCTCGGGCCGGCCTTGTCCATCAGCTCGGCCCTGCCCATCACGGCCGCGATCGGCAGGCCGCTGCCCAGGCTCTTGGCCCAGGTGCTCAGGTCGGGCGTTACGCCGAAGTGTTCGTACGCGCTCCAAGCGCCGGTGCGTCCAAAGCCCGCCTGGATCTCATCGAAGATCAGCAGGATGCCGTGCGTATCGCACCACCTGCGAAGGCCTTCCACATAGGCCTTCGGCGCCACGTTGAAGCCGCCTTCGCCCTGCACCAGCTCGATGATCACACAGGCCAGTTGCTTCGGGTCGACGAGGTTGTGGGAGAGCTCCTCCAGGCGATGCAGCTCCGCTTTGGCGAATTCCGCCTCACTTCGTCCTGCGCCGTAGCGGAAGAAGTTGGGGTATTGCGTGCGGTAGACCTCCGGTGCGAACGGCCCGCAATCCGGCTTGTAGCCCACCTTGCTCGTGAGCGTCATCGCCATCATCGTGCGTCCGTGGAACGCATCGGTGAAGCAGAGAACACCGCTGCGTTTGGTGGCCTGGCGCGCGATCTTGATGGCGTTCTCCACCGCCTCCGCGCCCGTGCTCACGAGCAGGGTCTTCGTGGGGCCGCCGTGCGGCAACAGTGTGTTCAGCTTCTCGCAAAGCGCGATGTAGGGCTCGTAACTGGCCACGTTGAAGCTCACGTGCAGAAACTTCTCCGCCTGCTCCTGGATCGCCTTCACCACGGGCGGTGGGCAGTGCCCCGCGTTCACCACGCCGATGCCCCCGGCGAAGTCGATGAGCTCGCGACCGTCCTCATCGGTGATGGTGGCGCCGCTGGCCTTCGCGGCCGTGGCGTAGTTGAACATGCCCACGCCGTTCGGTACGGCGGCCTTGCGGCGGGCTATGAGCTCCTGGCTCCTGGTCAATTGGTCCGTCATTGCGCTGCGAAGTTGGGGATTCCATCAACCGAAGCATCGCGGAGGACGTGGAGATTGCGAACAACCCGTCGAAGCCGATGATCGGTCAGGATGCAAGGCACACGGGAAGGGCCCCTGCTTGGGACGATGTACCCTCAATCCAACCGATGCGCCAGGGTCACCGTCTTCCGGAACTTCTCCACGTTGCCGCTCACATCGTAGGCTTCCAGCATCACGATGTAGGCCCCCATGCGTGCCTTGGAGCCACTGTCCATGATGCCGTCCCAGGAGATGGCACCGGAGGTACCCAGCAACTCGTTGTTCCACAGGGTGCGCACCTCCCGGCCCGCCACGTCGTAGACCCTCAGGGTGGCCACGAAGCCCGGCTGGTCGAAGCGGTAGGCGATGGTGAGCAGGTCCTGGTAACCGTCGTTGTCCGGACTGAAGATGGCCGGGTCGATGCTGAGCTCGCCGGTGGGCGCCGGTGCTGGCGCGTACTGTGAGTTCTGGAAGCCGGGGGTGGCCTTGCCGATGTCCTGCGCCGCGCTGTGCCAGTTCGTGTTCTCCTGCGTCGGCCGGTCCGGGTCCACGCGCTCGAGGCTGGTTCCTTCCGTGGTGTTCAGCAGGGTGAAGTGCAGGTCGTCCGAATACCGGAAGAGGTCGATGGTGTTGTTCTCCGCATCGGCCAGGACCACGGTCCCTTCGCCGTTGCTGTAGCTCGGCAAGCTCATCTGCAACAGCCGGTCCGCATGGGTCTGTGGATAGCGCGTAACGATGTCCGAAGCATTCGTTGCCAGCACGATGTAGCTGCCTGGCAACATGATCACCGGGTCGGCGGTGATGAGCCGGAAGTTCGCGATCACGTCGTTG
This sequence comes from Flavobacteriales bacterium, assembly GCA_020437875.1. Classification (GTDB taxonomy): domain Bacteria; phylum Bacteroidota; class Bacteroidia; order Flavobacteriales_F; family PHOS-HE28; genus PHOS-HE28. Next base: position 1,195 of record JAGQVR010000210.1, on the reverse strand, counting down.
CTCTCGTTGGCCAGCTGCAGGCCGGCCAGGCTCAACACTTTTTCGCTGCGGTTGTAGAGTTCCACGAAGTCACTGCCGGTGCCCACCGGGTCATACAACACTTCGTTGATCACGAGGTCGAAGGGTTCAACATCCTCCGGTAGCGCGAAGGATGCGCTGCCTGTCGCCATGGCATTGCCACTGCAGTCCGTGATACCCGAGACCGTGATGGTGTAGATGGTGCCAAGCTCCAGGGTGCTGGTCAGAACGAGGCGCACACGGTCATTGGTCGCGCCGCTCGGCACCACGGCCAGGATGCCAAGGCTTGGACTGAAGACGTACGATGCATCGGCGATCGTGGTCGCATCCAGCCCTTCGCTGAAGACAAGCACCACCTCCGTAGGTCCCGCCACCTGCACACTGCTCAGTGTCGGGCCCTGCGTGTCGGGCACGTCGGTGAACACACTGTTCTGCGCACCGGGAGAGCCGCCGCGTTCATCGTTGGAGGCGGTCCAGTTCCGCTCATTGCTGCAAGGAAGGAAGGGGTTCTTCCGCTCCAGGGACCAGCCGCCATCGTCCTTCACATCATCGCCGTACCAGCCACTGCTGTAAGTGACCGCATCGATCGTCACACTTCCCGGCGCTTGCAGGGTGAGGCTCGTACCGCCATTGAGCAGTGCGGTATTGCTCAACGTCCACCCAGCCACGTTCGGCACACCCGAGAAGAGGGGAAGCTGGCTGTTGTTCATGAACACGGCGTATTCACCCGGGCCGAGCAGGATCGGTGGCAGGGCGGCCTGCGTGCTGGCTGTCAGTAATTGCCATCCGGTGAGGTCGAAGTACTTGTCGGTCGTGGTGTTAAAGACCTCGAGGTATTCCGCGTCCGGTAGCTGCACCACCGGGGAGGGATCGGCCATGATCTCGTTGATCACGACATCACCGGGCTCCGGCGTGCTGGGGATCACGAGCGTGAACGGGATCGGGCCGTTGAGCGCGGCCACATTTCCCGCGCAGTCGGCGATGTCCTCCACCACGATGGTCTGCGTAACACCCTCCAGCAGTGCGGTGGCGAGCACGATCCTGATGCGGTCACCGGACGGGTCGAGCTGTACGGAGCTGATGGCGATGGTCGGCTCGATCAGGTAGTTCGCGGTGGCAGCGCTCGCGGCGTCAAGCCGTTCATCGAAGAGCAGCACGATCTCCGTGGCGGTGGCCA
>JAGQVR010000209.1 GCA_020437875.1 Flavobacteriales bacterium | reverse complement strand
ACCGCTCTTCATGTCCTTCACGGTGACGATACCCTGCTTCAATTCGTTCTCGCCTATGATCCCAACGAACGGGATCCCCTTGTCATCCGCGTACTTGAACTGCTTGGCCATCTTGACCGCATCGGGATAGAGTTCCGCTGCGATGCCAGCTTCACGCACCGTGCGCAACAACTTCAGGCAGTGCATCGCTTCGACCTCTCCGAAGTTGGCGAACAGCAATCTCGTGCTCCCACCCAGCTCGGTAGGGAACTTCCCCGTCTCCAACAGCACATCGTAGATCCGGTCCGCACCGAAGCTGATGCCAACGCCGCTCATGTTCTTCAGCCCGAAGATGCCGGTGAGGTCGTCGTAGCGTCCACCACCGCAGATGCTGCTCTGCAAGGAACCTTCCATCGCCTTCACCTCGAAGATGGCCCCGGTGTAGTAGTCGAGTCCGCGGGCGAGTGTCGGATCGAACTCGAGCTTCGCCGACTTCAAGGGGCCTACCGCTCCGAAGGTGAATGAAAGGTCTTTCAAGCCTTGTTGCGCGGTGGCCGAAGCCGTCAGCCACTTCTCCAGGACAGGTCGCTGCTCGGCCCAATCACCCTTCAGGTCGAAGAGGGGTGCAATGCCTTTGATCGCGTCCTCGCCCACCCCTTTCGCTCGCATCTCCTCCTCCACTTTTTCGCGCCCGATCTTGTCCAGCTTGTCGATCGCGGTCACGATGTCCACGACCTTCTCCGGTTGACCGCTCACCTCAGCGATGCCTGCGAGCACCTTCCTGTCGTTGATCTTCACGACCACCTGAAGACCGAGCGCGGTGAAGACATCGTCGAAGAGCTGGACCAATTCCACCTCACTGATCAAGCTGGTGCTGCCGATCACATCCGCATCGCACTGGTAGAACTCACGGTAGCGTCCCTTCTGGGGTCGATCCGCGCGCCACACCGGTTGGATCTGATAACGCTTGAATGGGAAGCTGATCTCGTTCTGGTGCTGAACGACGTAACGTGCGAAGGGCACGGTGAGGTCGTAGCGCAGAGCCTTGTCAGCCAATTCTGCCGCCAGCTTGCCCGGATGTACCTCCTCTCCGTTCTTCAGTCGCGCCTTGGTGGCCTCGCTCACCTCCTTCCATGCGTCACCGCTATTGAGGATCTTGAAGATCAAACGGTCGCCCTCCTCGCCATACTTGCCGGTGAGGGTCTCCAGGTTCTCCATGGCCGGCGTTTCCAAGGGCAGGAAGCCGTACTTCTGGAACACCCTTTCGATGGTGTTGAAGATGTACTTGCGCCGCAGCATCTCCTGCGGGGAGAAGTCGCGCGTGCCTTTGGGGATCGAGGGCTTCTGTGCCATGGGCCGCGAAAGTACGGGAGCTTCCCTGTCCACTAGGTCAAGCCAGCACGCACCAATGGTGCCACTTCCGTTCCGTAGAGTTCGATGCTCTTCATCATCTGCTCGTGCGGAAGCGTCCCAGCACTGTACTTCAGGTCGAAACGCGAGAGGTCCAGGGCCTTCACCGCACGCACGATCTTGTTCGCAACGGTCGTGGGTGAGCCCACGCAGAGGGCACCGGTCGGTCCGGCCATCTGCTCAAAGGCCTGCCGGGTGAGCGGCGGCCAGCCCCGCTCCCGCCCGATCCGCGCATGCATCCCTTGGAAATGGGGCCACAGCTCCTCCCGGGCCTGCTCATCGGTCTCGGCCACGTAGCCGGGCGAATGCACACCGATGGGCAGCGGATCCCGGCCAGCGGCTGTCAAGGCACGCTTGTAGAGGTCCACGAACGGCACGAAGGCGAGATGGTCACCACCGATCACCGCCAGCATGAGCGGAAGCCCGTAATGCGCTGCGCGTACCACGCTCTGGGGTGTTCCGCCGACCGCCACCCAGGTCTTCAATCGACCGCTTTCCGTCGGCGGGAATACCCGTTGATCCTTCAGCGCCGCACGTGTGTCACCGCTCCAAGTGGTCGGCCCTTCCTTCAGCAATTCCATGAACAGGGCCATCCGTTCCTCGAAGAGCTGCTCATACTGCTCAAGCTTGAACCCGAACAAGGGAAAGGACTCGGTGAAGGAGCCACGGCCCACGATCACCTCGGCGCGTCCGTTGCTCAACGCGTCGAGCGTGCTGAAGCGTTCGAACACACGCACCGGATCATCCGAGCTGAGCACGGTGACAGCACTGCCCAGGCGGATCCTCTTCGTTCTGGACGCTATCGCCGCCAGTACGACCTCCGGTGCGGATACGGCGAAGTCGTCGCGGTGGTGCTCGCCCACGCCGAAGAAGTCCAGACCAACGCGCTCCGCGAGCTCCGCCTCGGCCACCACGTGGCGCAGTACTTGTGCATGGTGCAGCGGTGTACCATCAAGGGCCTGCGTGACATCACCGAAGGTATCGAGACCGAGTTCGAGGTTGCGCTTCATGGTGGCGTTGAGGGGGCCAAAGTTCCGCATCCGGAGGACCGGAGAGAAGGTCAGGCACCGATCTTGCGGGATTAAGTGTCTTTGTTCCGGACCATGCGCCTGATCCTGATCCTATTCGTGACTTCCAATTTGACGCTGCAAGGGCAGCACCTCACCCACCGGGAGTGGCTGATCCAGTCGTTCCGCGACATGCGCTTGGCACCTGCGTTCGGTGGAAGGGCGAAGAACCCGGAACAACTCGCCTCCGACTCCGCATTCGTTGCCCAGATGCTCGCGGTGAACCCCGATCCGCACGCCTGCGCAGAGCATCTGCTCGACCTCGGCTTTGGCCTGTTGCGCGAAGGCGATCTGGTGCACGCGATGTACCGCTTCAACCACGCCTACCTCATGGAACCGAAGAACCCACGGATCAGGCGGGGTTACGGCGCCTTCTTCGTGGCGTTGGACCGGCCGGACGAGGCAGCATCTGAATACCAGAAGGGATTGGCGCTGGATACGGCGAACGTGCCCCTGCTGATGGACATGGCCTCGGTCTGCCTGGGTGAATACTACAAGTACAAGGATGATGAGCCGGAGAAGGCGGAACGTGTCCTGACCACCGCTGACATCCTCTTGAAGCGTGCGGTGGCCCTGGAACCGGAGAATGCGACCGCTGGTTCCAAGTACGCGGTGAGCCGCTTGTTGCTTGGTGAGTGCGCTGATGCGTGGAAGTGGTACCGCTCCAGTCGTTCCCGCGATCCGGAGGCGATCGAAGCTGGATTCCTTGGCACATTGCAGGCACATTGTCAGGAGGGAGGCCCTGCCGATGGAACCAGGTGAAGGACATGTCCGTACAAGGCGCGTCAACCTGAACGAGCATGCCACGTCGCACCTACCACACCGACGACCGCCTCTTCCTCCCGAGCCTTCAAGCACCCGACACGGACGACCTCACGCTCCGGCTTCGCGTGAACCAGCTGGAACGCCTGTTCCAAGCGGCCCAGGAGGAGATCACCCTGCTCACCTGCGAGCGCGATGAGCTCGTGGGCGCCATCAAACGTTGGTCAAAGGCCGACCGGACGGAGCGCCAGGAACTGCTGAGCGACGCGGCCACCTTCGAACTGCGTACCGAGTTGAAGCAGCTGCGCGGCCTGGTACATCGGCTGAAGCGGGAGAACGCCGCCCTCCTCGCCCGCGAAGGTGAACGACCACCGCAGCAGCTCCGCGCCTGAGCGGGCGGGTAGGAACGAGCTTCCTACCTTGGCGGTCCGATCGTACCGCATGCTTCGCTACCTCTCCCTTCCTACCCTGCTGTTCTGTACCACCGCTTTCACCCAGGACCTCGAACTCGTTCGCAACGGTGGTTTCGAATTCCTGCAGAAGGAACCGAACACCTATGACCAGCTCGAACGCGCCATCGGCTGGCGGAATGCGAACCTCGGACTCGCCGACCTGTTCTCAGCGGAAGCCTCGTCCAAGACCGTGGGCATCCCGGTGAACGACTATGGTGAGATCAAGCCTTTCGAAGGGGAACACTATGCCGGCATCTGTGGTTGGAAGGCGGACATCCAACGGAACTACGAGGCCTACGACCAGAACGACCTCTTCAAGCCGGCCTGGAACGCCTATTCCGAATACCTGAAGGGAGAATTGATCAAGCCCCTGGTCGCGGATTCCACCTACGAGATCGTGTTCCAAGTGGCCCTGGCGGGCAATAGCGACCGTTCGATCATGGGTGTCGGGGCTTACGTCTCTGAACTGGACCTCAACTACCCGCACCGGAAGTTCATGGAAGAATCGCCACAGGTGTACTCCGAGGAGTTCATCACCGAGCGGAACAAATGGACCGAGGTGCGTGGCACCTTCGTGGCGGATGGCAAGGAGCAGTACATCATCGTGGGTGTCTTCCCTTACGTGGGCCTCGAATCCAAGGACATGACCGAGGGGCCGGACAACCGCTATGCGTACTACTACATCGACGGGATCTCACTGAAGCAGGTGCCGAAGGTCGAATGATCGGGGGTCGCTGTAATTTCGACGGATGCGCCGTCCCTCATCGACCGTTCTCGGCCTTCTACTTTGCCTTCCCCTGCTCGCGCAAGTTCCATGTGAGAACGGCTTCGCAGGTCCCTATCCCTGTCACAACGTGGATCTCATGGCCTTCATGGGCCTGGGCCAGTTGGGCACGACGACCAGTGTGGCGGACCTCTGGGGATGGACGGATCCTTTGAACGGCAGGGAGTATGCCCTGGTGGGCACCCGCACAGGCACCTCCTTCGTGGACATCACCGACCCGACGGCACCCGTCCTGGTCGGGATCCTGCCGGCGCATGACAACGTGAGCAACCTGTGGCGCGATGTGGACGTGAGCGGCAATTGGTGTTTCGTTGGAAGCGAAGCCGGTGGACATGGCCTGCAGGTGTTCGACCTCACGCGGCTGCGTAATGTGACCACCCCACCGGCCACCTTCACGGAGG
>JAGQVR010000020.1 GCA_020437875.1 Flavobacteriales bacterium | reverse complement strand
TCCGCAGGTACAGGTGCCGCCGGGCATTCCACCGGACGAGCTGGTGGACCTCACCTCCGACGACATCCCGGATCTGGTGATCACAGGTATCAATGCCGCCGATCATGGTTCTGGTGCTCCACAGGGCACCTACCATCGCGGTGTGCGCCTCTTACCCGGTACGGCGCTGTTGATGGTGAAGCGGACCGATGGGACCTACGTTCCCTTCACCCTACGCGATGGACAAGAGATCGATCCCGGACAGGTGAGGAAGGGACTCGCTGTGGACCTTTACCGCTGGGCCGAGGCACCGGAATGGCCGGTGTTCATCGATGCGCTCACGCAGCGCTACGGATCAGCGAGTACGGCAGAAGGACCGATGGGCTGGCAGCCCGCCGAAGACGCCGTGGATGGAGCCTTCGTGTTCCGCGCCACGCAGTACGGTCGACCGATGATCGGTAGCTATGAGGTCATGAGCACCGCGCCCGGTGGTGAATTGGGCGTGCGTTTGGGGAGCCTGATGGACTATTGAACGAGTCCGATCACCGCGTCTTCACCATGCGCCGGTGGGCTTGACGCCCCCAGGAACAGCACAGCCCCGATCGCTCGGGGCTGCACCATCGGGAAGCACCAAGGTCTAACGCTGTACCATCAGCTTCACCATGTGTTGTTGCCCATCGCGTTCGGCAAGCACGTAGTAGGCTCCGGACGACACGTCGCCCAGATCCATCGTAGCGGTGCGCCCAGCCAGGAGGAATGGAGCTCGCACGACGCGTCCGGTACCATCGTACACGGTCAAGCGCATCGTAGCATTCGGATCAGCGACCACAACTTGGAAGATCCCGTTGCTGGGGTTCGGCTGCACAGTGAACCAGTTATCGGCAAGGTTGGAGGCGGCTATGGATTGCGGGCCCATCACGATCACCTCCTGGCAGTTGGTCAGCACGCAACCGCCCACGGTGGCGTCCACGCATACCTGCACGGGGCCGGTGGCGGTACCCGCTGTGGCCACCAGTACGAATTCGGCAGTGCTGTTGCTGGTCCAGCCTTGTGGGAGGTTCCAGTTGTAGCTGGTGGCACCGGCCACGGGGTTGATGTATAGGGTGATGAAGCCTTCCGCGTCCACCGATCCGGGGCCGTTCACCACGCCGATGGCGAGCGGGGTGCCCGTGCAGCCGCAGGCGGCATCCCAATGGTCATTGGTGGTGCAGGAGTCGCCATCGCTGCAGGTGCTTCCGGGTAGGGCCGTGCCGCCGATGGTGCCGTTGCAATCGATCAGTACGCCGGCGCATTCGCAGTTGGCGTTGAAGGTGTCGTTGCCGGTGCTCTCATCGCCATCGTCACAGGGCGTTCCCGGCTGTGCCGTACCGCCCGGGATACCCAGGCAGTCCTGTGCCAGTGTACCGGCACATTGGCAATTCGCGGTATAAACGTCGTTCTCGGTGTCCGGGTCGCCATCGTCACACGGTGTACCGGGCAAGGACCCACCACCAGCGATGCCTGCGCAGTCGAAAGGCAGGCCAGCGCAGTCGCAGGCCGCCGTCCACTGGTCATTGCCGGTCATGGGGTCGTTGTCGTTGCAGGGGAAGCCGGGCAGGGCACCACCACCGGCCACGCCGAGGCAATCCAACGGCTGGCCCACGCACTGGCAACTTGCATTGTACTGGTCGTTGCCGGTGTCGGGGTCGCCATCGTCGCAGGGCGTACTGGGTTGCGCGGTGCCGCCGGGAACGCCGAGGCAATCGTTCGCCACCGTACCTGCGCACTGGCAGTTGGCGCCATACACGTCGTTGCTGGTGTTGGGGTTGCCATCGTTGCACGGCGAGCCGGGCAATGCGCTGCCGCCGGGTGTGCCTGCACAATCGTAGGGCTGACCGGCACAAACGCAACTGGTGCTGTACGTGTCATCACCCGTTTGCGGATTCCCATCGTCGCAGGGTGTTCCCGGCTGTGCCGGTCCGTTCTCCACGCCCATGCAATCCACCGCGAAGGCGCCCACGCACTGGCAGCTGGCGTTGAAGGCGTCGCCGCCGCTGAGCGGGTTGCCATCATCGCAGGGCGTGCCGGGCAGCGTCGTGCCGCCGATCACACCCGCGCAGTCGATCAGGATCCCCACGCAATCGCAGTTCAAGTTGTACTGATCGCCACCCGTGGACGGGTTCCCATCGTTACAGGGAGTGCCAGGCAGGGCAGGCCCACCGGCGATCCCGAGGCAGTCGTAGGTCACGCCCACACACTGGCAATCCGCGGTGAACACGTCGTCTATCGTGTTGCCATTCCCGTCGTCGCAGGGGGTGCCCGGCAGCGCGGTTCCGCCCGCCACACCAAGACAATCCACCGATTCACCCACGCATTGGCAGTTCGCGTTCCAGGCATCGTTGCCGGTGCTGGCGTTGCCATCGTTGCATGGTGTGCCGGGCATGGCGGGGCCGTTGTTCACGCCCTGGCAGTCCTGCGGGGTGTTGCTGTTGATCACCACGGCGTAGTCCTCGGTCTCAGCGGCCATGTAGTTGAAGCAGGGTCCCAGCAACCCGGGTTCGCCGCTCTGCGGGAAGGCGCCGCGCACGCGCAGGATGGTGGAGCCGAGCAAGGTGCTGGCCGGAACGGTGAACGCGATGTCCTGGGCTTCGCCCGCGGTGGCGCTGTTGAACCCGCCGAGCTTCTCATCGGCGTCGAAGGTGCCGTTGTGGTCGTAGTCGATCCAGGCGCTGTAGCGGCCGCCCACACGTGGACCGGTGGTGATGGTGATCAGGCGCGGTGCGTTGCGCGAGAGCGGCGTGCTGTACAGGGCGCTGTAGTCGGTGTAGCTGGGGCCGCCCACGCCGCCGGTGCCGGTGTTGTTGATGGTGCCCACTTGGACGCCATCCACGTAATCCCCCTCAGCCGTGCCGTTGCTGCTCACCGGGATGCAGTAGCTGCCGAAGTTGCCCGCGCCGTAGTGCGCCGAGATGGTGGCGTAGCTGCGGATATAGGGCGGGTAGCCGGTGGGGTACTGCGGATCCTCCTCGCAGCGCGAATACATGTAGAGGCTGATGTCATCGTAGTCCACGATGCCCTGGTCCGTGGGCGTGAGCGTAAGCGTGCCGGTGACGCACTGGCCCGGTTGGAACTGGAGGAAGTGGCCCAGGTCGTTGCCGTTGATGGTGGTGCCGAAGACCTGCAGCACCGCGTTGCCACCGTTGGTGAGGTTGTCGAACTTGAGGTAGTAGCTGCGCTCGATGTCGCTGTTGTTGCACACGGTGATGGGGAAGCTCGCTGGCTGCCCGATGGTCAGCTCGTTCAGCGTCATGGAGGTGTTGCCCGGCGTACCCACCGAGAGCGAGGGCTGGTCGAGCTGGTAGCCGCCCTCGTACTTGCAGCTGGTGCGCGAGACGGAAGAGTCCAATGCGAAGGTGAAGTTGCCGAACACATCGTCGCGGCCCTTGATGATGTTGAGGTAGTCGAAAGGGTCGCCGTCCTCCAGGTGGTAGTTCACCGTGTTCGTGGTGGTGTTGGTGCTGCTCTGCCCGCTTCCGTACTCGGTGCGCATCTTGATCGCAGCACCTCCGGAGACCCCTGACCCGCCGATGTTCACGCCGAACTCGAGGCTGAGGCCGGCCTCGAGGTTCACCTTGTAGTCGATCTTGCGCATGATCGAGGTGGTGCGCGAGTACGAGTGGTCGATGCCGCTGTTGCCACCAACGATGTCCTCGTTGGTCACGAAGGGCGCGTTGGCCTTGATCGAGTCGTTCATGGCCAGCACCTGCTGGTACACATTGATCTGCTCGGCGGCCTTCTCGTGGACAATGGTGCCGGGCGTGAGCGTGGTGAGCTGCTGTTGCAGTTGCGGGAGCTTGGTGCCGCGCAGGTAGCTCTCCGTCCAGTGGTAGCTGTTGTTCACGCTGATGGGCACGCTGGCCAGGTAGGCGGTCTTCACCACCTCGCCACAGGTGGGCCGCTCGATCACCTTGCCCACACCGTAGTCGTAGCGTACGCCGCTCAGGATGAACATGTCATCGGGTGTGCCGCTGGTGGGCGTGTTGAATTCGCTGGATGTCTCCACGCAGGTCTGGTACTCGAAGGTGCTGGTCTCCGACTGGCTGGCGCTGAGGCTGACGCCGGCCTCCACGAAGATCTCGTAGTTCACCTCCACACCGAAGCCGAAGGAGCCCTCGACGCCCACGCGTGCCTTGAAGTAGCCCGATGCTTCATCGCCCGTGGTCACTGAATTGGTCATGCCCGTGCAGCCCCTGTTCGCCACGGTGAGTTTGCTGTAACTGTCACTTCCCGGTGGATCGTGCAGCACGTAGAGGGGCAGGGCTGGCGCGTCGTAGGAACCGAGCCGCTCGCTGATCACGGTGCCCACCATCACGGCCTTGAAGCGGATGTCGGTGGAAGCGAAGCCGGGGGGATTCATCCGCAATCCGAACTCGCGGATGCCGTCGTTCGGTTCGCTCCATGCATCACCGGCCTGGTGGGTGATCGTGATGTAGTCCTGGTAGGTGCCGAAGAAGTCCTGGCTGTGGGAGCCCACCACGGCGGTGCAGGTGGAGCAGTACACGCCGTCGATGAAGACCGAATAGGTGGGTGTGGGAACGGTATAGTCCGCGGTGTAGCCGAAGGCCACGGAGAAGGTCTGGTCGCCCTTGCCGGCCGGAAGCGAGTAGTAGGTCGCCACCGCGCCATGACCCGTGCCCCAGGCCTGTGAGGTCGGGGCCACGGTGAAGCGGTAGTTGAAGATGCCACAGGCCGGCCCCACGTTGCCATAGATCGTGAGGTCGGAGCCGTATATCCCATTGACCGCACCATTGATCGGTCCGCCGATCTGGTTCGATTGGGCGTTCGCGCTGATGGCAGTTGCCCAAAGCAGCAGCGCAAGGGCGGTGTGGAAGGCTGAAAGTGGCTTCATGGGTCGGTGGTATGCGGATGCTCCAAAAGTGCCCGCACTTCGTTGCCCGGTCGCTGGTAGAAATACCGGTTCTGCTGCGGGGAGGTGAGAATGGTGAGAGAAGTGAAGAGGTGAGAGAGGTGATCGATGTGATGTGGCGGAGGCCCCGGGCTTGTTCGGCCATGGGGTCGGTCGGATGGTGGTGCGTATCGTTCGTGGGGAGCGCCTGCGGCGCACTGCGAACCGGTATTTCTACGAGGTTGGTCCTTGTGCGGGCAAGGGATCTTTGGGGACCCACCTGACGGATCCATGGGTCCCCGATAACGGGATCTTGTTCCCGTCATCCGACCGCACAGCCATGCGTCCGCGAATGGGAGTTGATAACGACCAACATCCAGCCACGAACCGAATACACATGGACCATCTGAAGAACACGCTTTCCGTTGTGTGCGCCACGGCCTTGCTCGCCGGCTGCACCGATCCCTCAACACCACCGGCGGCCGGGACGCCGACCCCCGCCGTTGCGGAGCAGCACCAGCCCGCGTGGTTCCAGCTGCGTCCGGAGGTGGAAGAGGCGTACGGATACACCCATGCGGTGCGCATCGGTGACCGCATCACCATCAGCGGTGCCGTGAGCATGGACGACCAGGGCATGCCCACGGCCGTTGGCGACCTGTCGCAACAGATGAAGAACTGCTACAGCGATCTGGAGAAGGTCCTGGCGCACTACGGCTGCACCTTCGAAGATGTGGTGGTGGAGAACGTCTTCACCACGGATATGGCCGGCTTCCTGGAGGTATCAGGTCCTTACCGTAGCGCGATCTACCCCAAGCAGTTCCCTGCAGGGTCGTGGCTTGAGGTGAAAGGGCTGGCCCTGCCCGAATTCATGATCGAGATCGAACTGGAGGTGCACAAGCCTGCTTCATCCACAGGGATCACGGCGTAGCATCACTGAAGCGGGGAGAAGGTCCCGCACTCGGGTCGTATAGGTGACGGAGGTCAAGGAGGTGCTGAGCCTTTGACATCCCGCGCGTCCAACGCCGCCATGTCCCCGGTCACCTCAGACCCAGCGATCGGCTCGTAGGTGCTGGTCCAGTAGCAGCCTGAAGGGTCCAGGATGTGATGGTCGCAATCTCCTACCAGTCTTGCATCTTCCCCTGCTGCCCTGCGAGGGCCATGCGATCAGCAGGAGCGCGCCCAGGATCATCGGTGTGCGTGTTCCGCGTGAAGACGGGCCGGAGTCAAGGATACCGGGCCGACCGCTGAACCCGTTCTCGGGACCGAGGGCCACGAGTGGCTTTTCCCGGCAATGACGAAGGGCCTCCTCGGCCCTTCGCGTCTTCCGATCGAACAGCGATCGATCCGCGCAGCCCCGGCGCTTTCACCTCGTTGCCTGCCGGGGCCGCGACGGATCGATGCGGTGGCTATTTCGCAGGTTCTGCTTCGGGTGGTGTCTTGCCCAGCTGGCGGAAGATGGAGAGTCGGTCGTAGTGCGTGTAGATCTTCACCAGTTTGCCGTCCTTCACCTGCGCATCGGCCAGGAACTTCACCGTGAAGGGCTTGCCGCTCTCCTTGTCCGTGGCGGAATAATCACCCCAGTACTGCACCCAGTCGCCGGGGTAGTCGTTGCCCTCTGCCACCCGGATGCTTTGCGCGAAGTGCTTCTTCACGGTCTGGTCGGCACGGGTGGAATCGTTGCGCTGCCAGCGCGTGATCACACCTTCCACATCGGTGGAATCGGCGGGTAGCCACGTGTTGTTGGAATAGAAGCCGGGTCCGACCGCGGCGCGGATGGCTTCCGCATCAGCCTTTACGATGGCATGCAGGTAGTTGTCCACGGCGGCGATGTTCGCGTCGGTCTCCTCGGGAATGGAGAAGACGGGATGGCTATAGTGCTCCGGTGGGGGCGGACAGGGCTGGGAGCAGGCGATCAGCAGGAGGGAAGCAGCTGCTCCGATCAGGAAAAGGGGTTGGAGGCGCATGGGCTTTGGGTTGGTGTGGTCCAAAGCTGGCCATCGCCAGGCGCCTGGCACCTCGTAGAAATACCTGTTGTTCGCGTTCACCCGATCACCGTGCCGATCGCCTCCTTCAGATCCGTCTCCGTGAAGGGCTTCGGGATGAAGCCGTTCATGCCTGCGTCCATGCACTGTTGCACCTCGGCCTGCAGCACGTTGGCCGTCATGGCGATGATGGGGATGCGTGAGCGCTCACCCTCCATGGCACGGATGGCCCGCGTGGCGGTGTAGCCATCCATCACGGGCATCTGCACATCCATCAGGACGAGGTGGTACTTGCCGATGCGGATCTTCTCCAGGGCCTCCTCGCCGTTGGCCGCCACGTCGATATGCACACCGGGGAAGGCATGCTCCAGTTCCACCTGGGCCACCAGGACGTTCAACTGGTTGTCCTCCGCCAGCAGGACGCGGAGGTCGGTGATCGTTCCTCCATCCGGCACTTGAGCCGGAACCGGGCGCGCGGTCGTTCCTTCGATATCGGCCGGAAGACCATACGGCACGGTGAATGTGAAGGTGCTGCCGATGCCCGGCGCGCTCGTGGCGGTGATGCTGCCGCCCTGCATCTCCACCGAACGCTTGCAGATGGTGAGCCCGAGACCACTGCCCCCGAAGCGCCGCGAATGGTCGCTCTCCGCCTGCGTGAACTCATCGAATATCGCGCCCAGTCGTTCCGGAGCGATGCCGATGCCGGTGTCGGTCACGGCGTAGCGCAGCATCACAGCATCGGGGAAGCGTTCCTTCACATCCACCGCGACACGCACCGATCCACGTTCCGTGAACTTGATGGCGTTGCTCACGAGGTTCATCAACACCTGCCGGGAACGGGCCGCGTCGCCAACGACGAGGGAAGGCACATCGTCGGAGATGACGGCTTCCAGCACCAGTCCTTTCTCCTGGACCTTGTAGCGCATCACTTCCAACAGGTCCGCCAGGACGACGCGCGGGTCGAAAGGCGCTTTCTCCAGCGTGAGCTTGCCGGCCTCGATCCGGCTGAGGTCCAGTATCTCGTTGACGATGCCGAGCAGGTTCTCACTGCTGCTGGCGATGGCATCCACATAGCTGGCCCGCGTGTCCTTGTCCACCGGCACATCGCGACGTAATGCGTTGCTCATGCCCACGATCGCGTTCATCGGCGTGCGGATCTCGTGGCTCATGTTGGCCAGGAACTGCTGCTTGATGCGTTCGCTCTGTTCCGCGCGTTCCTTGGCCGCGCTCAATTCAGCCGTCCGCGCCTGCACCATCCGCTCCAGGTGCTGCCGCCGCTGCCGTTGCGCCCGCAGGTAGCCCACCACCAGTGCCGCGAGCACCAGCGCGCAAAGGCCGTAGAACCATCCCGTGCGGTACCAGGGTGGGAGCACCACGAGCCGGAAGGAAGTGCCCGTCGTGTCCCAGATGCCGTCGCGGTTCTCGCCGGTCACGTGGAAGGTGTAGCTGCCCGGATCGAGGTTCGTGTACACCGCACTGTGATCGGTGCCGGCCATCACCCAATCCTTGTCGAAGCCTTCGAGCCGGTAACGGTAGCGGCGCCCGAGCGGTGCGGCATAGGTCATACTGGCGAATTCGAAGGTGACCATGTTCGTGCTGTGCGGAATGGTCAACGCGCCGCTGAGGTATGCGGGCAGCGCGAGCGGGGAGTCGTCCTCCCGGAAGTCGATGGGGCGGTTGATCAAGCGGATGCCCGTGATGCGGATCGCGCTCGCCGTGCTGTCGTCCACGATGTCGCGCGGATGGAAGTGGTTGAAGCCCTTCACTCCGCCGAAGAACAAGCTGCCATCGGTCTGCGCGCAGTAGGCGTTGCGGTTGAACTCATCGCTTTGCAGCCCATCGCTGGCGTCGTAGTTGCGGAAGGTCTCCGTGCGCGGGTCGAAGCGGGCGATGCCCTTGTTGGTGCTCATCCACAGGTCGCCGACCCCATCGGCCAGGATTCCATACACCACGTTGTTCGGCAGACCATCCTTCGTGCCGTAACGCTTCACCTTGCCCGAGCGCTTGTCGAAGCGGTTCAATCCTCCGCCATCAAGCCCCAGCCACAGGATATGCGGGTCGCCTGGATCATCAGCCACGGACAGGACCACGGACGCGGCAATGGTCCCGTCATTCCTGGCATCGTGGTCAAAGTGCTGCCAGGCTTCGGTAAATGGGTCGAAACGAAGCAGCCCCTGGGATGTGCCCACCCAGAATAGGCCATCCGCATCACGGTGCAGGTCGATCGCAAAATGATGGTCGGGGTCGATGGTGACGAGCGGGCAGGCGTAGTAGGTGTAACGCTGTGTACGTCGTTCGTACTTTCCAAGTACTTGATCGCCGCCGAACCAGATCAAACTATCCCCATCGAGCAGCAGTGGCAGGGTGGTCGCCTCTTCAGGATCGAAGCGCCCCTGCGGACGATGAGCAACAGGACCGCCGTCTCCCGGGCGAAAGCTGACCAGTCCGGCCCAATTGGACCAATAGGTACCGGATGCATCCTGCACCGTGCCCATGGCCCATCTGCTGATCACGCTGGTGACCGGATGACCGGACCAGGTCTTCTCTGGAATGCGCAGGGCATAAGCCTCCTTGCGTGTGTCATAGACCTCCAGGAAGGAACCATCCCGTGCGATGATGACCTGCCCATCGAGTCCCGGTGCAAGGGAACCCACGCTCGGGCCAGGTACGGTATGGAAACGCTCCACGCGCGGATCGTAGGTGAGCAGACCGAAGCCGCGTGTGCCCACCCAGATGAGCCCGGTGCGGTCCAGGTACACGAGGCCGCAATGCTTCACATGCTCAAGGAGCGCATGATCCTGCACGTTGATCCGGAGCATGGTACGCGTGGCCGGATCGAAACGGAAGAGTCCCCGGTAATAGGCGAACCATATCCGACCGGTGGGATCCATCACGACCTGTGCCGTGGAGATCCCGCCATCACCCCTGGCCATCTGGTAGAGTACGCGCATGGCCGTCGGCCCAGCCGTGATGTCGATGATCCGGGAGGCTTCGATCATGTACCGCCTGTGGCGGATGGTGTCCTCCACGACCCGGACCAGTTCCTTGTTGCCGCCTTGGATCAAGCCTCCGTGCCCGTCATCGATCCGGCCGAGCGCAAGGGTGTCCACTGCATCCTGGCCGCCATGCAGAGGACGGATGGTGAAGCTGAAGCCTTGATGCTGTGCGCCGTAAAGAAGGCCATCCCGGTCACGGCATACGGAGGAATGCCCGGTGATGAGCCGTTCCATCGCGAACGTTGGAAGCCCTGTCGGGCCGGCATGCGCGTCCGCGAAGGTGAGCTTGTGAAGGCCCTTTGAACCACCGAGCCAGAGATCACCGTTGTCGTCCTGCACGATGTCCAGCACGTAGCCCACATCCTCCTCCGCCGACCTTGATCGCAGGTGGTGGAAACGCTCCTGTTCACGGTCGAAGAGGTCAAGCCCGGTGGCGGTGCCTACCCACAACCTGCCTTGCGCGTCCTCCAGCAGGGAGTGCACGAAGTTGTCGCGCAAGGAAGTGCTATCCGCCGGATCGTGCCTGTAGACGGTGAAGACATAGCCGTCATAGCGGTTCAGCCCGTCCTTGGTGGCGAACCACATGAATCCGTATCGGTCCTCGAGGATATGGTTGACCATTCCCTGCGATAACCCGTCCTCGATGGTGATGGCACGGAAGGGCAGGGCGAGGGTGTCGTACTGGGCGCTGCCGATACCGACGCTCGCCAGTGCGACCACCATGACCGCTATGAACCTGCCGTGTTTCACGGCTTGTGGATCCCGTGCGTCATGGCATACACCACGAGCCCAGCGGCATTGCGCGCACCGGTCTTCAACAGCAGGTTGTTCCGGTGGAAGTCGACCGTGCGCGGGCTCACGAAGAGCTTCGCGGCGATCTCGGCCGTGGTATGTTCCTCGCAGATCCCGCGCAGTACTTCCATTTCCCGTTCGCTCAAGGGGTCCAGGTCATTGAAGCGCGGCCTGAGCTTGCGGTCGTTCACGAGGCCGTGAAGGAGGACGCGGTCCACGGTGTCGTTCAAGTAGAAGCCGCTGTCGGCCACGGCGCGGATGGCAAGGTCGATCTCGTCCGGCTCCGCGGTCTTGAGCATGTAGCCGTGCGCGCCCAGGTCCATCAACCGCCTGATGTTCGCGTCATCGTCGTGCGAACTGAGGACGATCACCTTCACGGAAGGGAAGTCCTGGGCCAGTTGCTGCATGGTCTCCGCGCCATCGAGCACAGGCATTTCCAGGTCCAGCAGTACGATGTCCACCGGGGCGGTCTTCAGTGCGGTCAGTAGTTCCTTGCCGTTCGCGCACTCGAGCACCACGCGCACGCCGGCCATGTCCGCCAGGATCATGGCCATGCCCTTGCGGAACAGGTGCTGGTCGTCGGTGAGGGCGAGGCGGATCATGGGGACAAGATCCGCCAAAGGGCCCTGGCGCCAGCCGGTGTTTCTACCAGTTCCCGGTCCTTCATGCGTGTTGTAGATGGTCGCGCAATTCCTGTTCGATGCGCTCGCCAAAGCCGCGGATCTCGACCACGAGCGCCGCGCAGGCCGCCGCCCCATGCCGGGCCGTCATCTCCTGCAGCGCTGTCACACGCTCCTGCATCGCCGGGGCGTCGAGGTAGTGGAACTGCGGCTTCAGTTCGTGGGCCGCGCGTGCCAGAGCAGTGTCATCGCCTGCCTCCACATGCTCCGCCATGCTCGCGAGCAGCGGAGGCACCTCGACCAGGTAGATGCCGATCCAGGCCATCATACGCTGCCGATCGCCGCGGAAGATGCCCGTGAGCCGGCCCAGATCGATGAGGCGTTCCTGCACCGCAGCAAGGTAGGACCGGGCTGGCGATCGTTGTTGGGACCTCAGGCCGTGTGCGTATGCACATCCATCTGCGGGAAGGGGATGCTGATACCTTCCGCATCGAAGCGCTTCTTCACCTGCTCGGTCATGTCGAAGTGTACGCCCCAGTAGTCGCCGCTATCCACCCAAACGCGAACGGTCAGGTTCACCGAGCTGTCGGCGAGTTCACCTACGACGATCAAGGGCGCCGGATCCTGGTGGATGCGCCGGTCCGCCGAGATGAGGCCTTCGATCACCGTCCTCGCCTTGTCGAT
Source organism: Flavobacteriales bacterium (assembly GCA_020437875.1). Lineage (GTDB taxonomy): Bacteria > Bacteroidota > Bacteroidia > Flavobacteriales_F > PHOS-HE28 > PHOS-HE28. The sequence continues at coordinate 7,589 of JAGQVR010000020.1, read as the reverse complement.
GTCGTCGCCGTAACCGATGCCGAAGGAGAAGTCCACCCGGCGGCGTGCTTCGGTGCTGTAGTTCACGATCGCATTGGTGCTCACCGGCGCGTTGGGCAGCACGATGGTCTTGTTGTCCGGCGTGGTGAGGATGGTGTGGAAGATCTGGATGCTGCGCACCGTTCCGCTATGCCCTTCGGCCTCGATGAAGTCGCCCACCTTGAAGGGCTTCAGCACGAGGATCATGACGCCGCCCGCGAAATTCTGCAGGGTGCCGCTCAGGGCCATGCCGATGGCCAGGCCGGCCGCACCGAGCACCGCGATGAAGGAGGTCGTCTGCACCCCCACCATCTGGATGACGCTGATGACGAGCATCACCTTGAGCAGGGCCGTGGTGAGCCCGCGCAGGAAGGGGATCAGGGAAGGGTCCACCTCGCGCTTGCGCATCACGCGCGCCATGGCACGGCCCAATGCGCCGATGAGCCAGAGGCCGCCGATGAGGACAACGATCGCGAGCAGTGCCTGCGGTCCGTGTTCCAATGCGAGTTCCTTGATCCGGGTGGTGATGCTGTTCAGGTCGATCATGCGTTCTGGGTTCGGTTGAAATGAAGAAACCCGGACAGCGGGGGCCGTCCGGGAAGCGGATGAGCCACAAATGTACGGACCTTGGATCGGGGGACGCTGGAACGGTTGCTGGTCACGGGCTGGATCCACCGCCACCCATAAACGGTTGTCACTCCGGGCGTAGACCCGGAGTTTCACCAATGCTTTACCACATGGCATCGGTGAGGCTCCGGATACGCGGGTCCGCATCGCTTTGCGCTGTCCGCGTTCCGGAGCGATCGACGTGTAGTGTTGTGGGTCTCACCATTGCCCGGACCTAGGTCATCCTCCAAGCCCCCACTGATCACTATTTTCACCGCGATGGCCACCGACTATTACAAGGCATTGGGCGTTGAGCGCACGGCGACAACGGATGCCATCAAGGCAGCTTATCGCAAGCTGGCCCGCAAGTACCATCCCGACCTCAACCCGAACGACGACGCGGCGAAGCGGAAGTTCCAGGAGATCAACGAGGCCAACGAGGTGCTCAGCGATCCCGAGAGCCGGAAGAAGTACGACAAGTACGGCGAGCACTGGAAACACGCCGATCAGATCGAGGCGCAGGAGAAGGAGCGCGCGAAGCAAGGTGCCGGAGCGGGTGGCTTCGGTGGTCAAGGCTTCCAGGGCTTCGGTGGTGGCGGCAATATGAGCGAGGAGGAGATGAACGACCTCTTCGGTTCGATGTTCGGTGGTCGCGGTGGCCGGCGGCAGGCGAAGTTCCGCGGACCGGACTACCAGGCGGAGTCGCATCTGGCACTGATCGATGCGGCGACCACCCACAAGCAGACGCTGGAGGTGAACGGCCAGAAGCTGCGCATCACCGTTCCGGCGGGCGTGGAGGATGGCCAGACCATCCGCATCCCCGGCCAGGGTGGCCCCGGCGTCAATGGGGGTCCTCATGGCGACCTCTACATCACCTTCCGCGTGAAGGAGCATCCGAAGTTCAAGCGGACCGGAGCAGACCTGCATACCACCGCCGAGATCGACCTGAGCACCGCCGTGCTGGGTGGCGACCAGGTGATCGATACCCTGGATGGCCAGGTGCGCATGAAGGTGGCGCCCGGCACGCAGAACGGCTCCCGCGCGAAGCTCAAAGGGAAGGGCTTCCCGGTGTACAAGAAGGAGGGGAGCTTCGGCGACCTCTACGTGACCTACCAGGTGAAACTGCCGACCACCCTCACCGACGAGCAACGCGCCCTGTTCGAGCAGCTCGCCAAAACCAGCCCACGACCATGAGCACCGAGGACCTCATCCCCATGGAGCTGTACTGCCAGCATGAAGAACTGGACATCACCTTCGTGCGCGCGCTCACGGACCGTGGGCTCATTGAACTGGTGATCCGCGAGGAACGCAGCTACCTCGCACCGGAGCAGATCACGCGGCTGGAGAGCCTGGCCCGCATGCACTTCGACCTGGACATCAACCTGGAGGGCATCGAAGCCATCAGCCACCTGTTGGAACGCGTGGACCGCATGCAGCAGGAGATGCGGGCCATGGAGCAGCGGTTGCGGCTGTATGAAGAGTAGCGTGGGCGATACCCATATCACGCGGAACGATCACGAGAAGGCATGATACCTTGCGATCATGCGACTGATCCCCTTCAGGGCCGCGGCCATCCTGATGATCGTGTTCTTCGGTGCGGCCGTCGTCTTCCAGGTCATCGTGCTCCTCGGATTCATTCCAACGGAGATGGTCTGGGGTGGGCGACTTCAGAATGAGCAGGAACGAACGGTGGGCGCGGTGATGAGCATGGTGGTCCTGCTGCTCTGCGTGGCGCTGGTGCTCCTGCGGCTCCGGCGACCGGACTCGGCTATCGGCGGATGGGGCATGTGGATCATCTGCGGCCTTTTCGTATTGAACACCAGCGGGAACCTACAGGCGCTGGACATGCGTGAGACTCTCATCTTCACGCCGGTCACGCTCATCCTTGCCGTGCTGGCGGCGCGGGTGGCGATGGGGGATGCGGATCGCAAGGCCTGAAGCTGGACGGTTGGTCGGTCCATTGACCCGACCCAACGGTGATCTTGTTGCCTACTTGCGCCTACGATCCGCCAACACACTATGCAGCGTCGCCAGCAACTCGTTCCGCTCGACGGGCTTCGGGATGAAGCCGGTCATGCCCGCATCGATGCAGCGCTGCACCTCGGCCTTCATCACGTTGGCGGTCATGGCGATGATGGGCAGTTGCTCATACGTGCCGCCAAGTGCCCGGATCGCACGCGTGGCATCGTAGCCGTTCATCTCGGGCATCTGCACGTCCATCAGCACCAGGTCGTAGGTCTTCGCTTTCACGCGCGCCAGGGCCTCGATCCCGTTCTTCGCAATATCCACCTGCACATCGGGAATGGAGGCCTGCAGCTCGTCCTGCGCCACCATGATATTGAAGTCGTTGTCCTCCACCAGCAGGATCCGCGCGCCCTTCAGGTCGACGGCGGATGCCTCGTTCGCGCCGGATGTCCCCGTGGCGAGGAAACGCTGGAGCTGCTCATCATCGGTGCTGGAATGTTCCTGGTGCCTGCGGGACACGAAGTACATCTCCAGCTCGCCCTTGCCTTTGGCCTGCACGAGGCCGCGCGGCTCGAATGTGAGTGCACTCCTTTCACTGATATGCGCGTAGGTGGAGGCGCTGATGTTCACCTTGCCCGGCTCTCCGCTGCTCTCGATCCGGCTCGCGATGTTCACGGTATCGCCCCAGATGTCGTACTGGAACTTCTTCAGCCCCACGATGCCCGCCACCACCGGACCGGTGTGTATCCCTACGCGCATTTGGAACCAGGGTCGACCCTGCGCTTCCCGTTCCGCCTTGCGTTCGCGCATGATCTCCTGCATGTCCAGCGCGGCTTCCACCACGGCCAGTGGACTTCCCTGCGCGGGGTCGGGTACACCACCTGCCGCCATGTATGCATCGCCGATGGTCTTTATCTTCTCCACACCATGCTTCTCCATGATGCGGTCGAAGGCCTTGAAGCAAACGTTCAGTTCGTCGACCAGTTCACCCGGTGAGAGCTTCTCGCTGATGCCGGTGAAGCCCTGGAAGTCGCTGAAGAGGATGGTGGCACGCTCATACTGCTTCGCCTCGGTGCGGCCGGCGGTGCGCAGCTCATCCGCCACCTCACCCGGTAGGATGTTGCGGAGCAATTCCTCGCTGCGCCGCTTCTCGCGGCTCAGTTCCTTCGTGCGTTCCTCCACCGTGCGTTCCAGCAGTTTGCGGCGCCATTGCTGTCCGCGCACATAGCCCACCACGCCGCCGGCGAGGAGCACCGCATAGATGAGATAGGCCCACCAGGTGCGCCACCACGGTGGCAGTACCACCAGACGGATGCTGGCCGGTCGCCGGCTCCAGATGCCATCGCGGTTGCGGCCGCGTACCTCGAAGGTGTAGGTGCCGGGATCGAGGTTGGTGTAGACCGCCGTATTGGTGCGCCCGGCATCGATCGGTGCCGCATCGAAGCCCTTGAGCTGATATTGGAAGCCGTGCGCCTCGGTGGAGGCGAACTCCATCGTGGCGAACTCGAAGGTGATCATGTTCTCACCCGGACGGACGTGGAGCTCCTCGGCCATGAACGGCGGAACCTCCAGGGCGGACCCTTTCACTCCGGCCTGCACGGACCGGTTCAGCAACTTGATGTCGATGATACGCACCACCGCATCGCTCGAGTCGTCCACCAGTTCTTCCGGATGGAAGTGGTTGTGGCCGTTGACCCCACCGAAGAAAAGTGTGCCGTCATGAAGCTTGCAGAAGGCGTTGCGGTTGAACTCGTCGCTCTGCAATCCGTCGGCGGCGGTGAAGTTCCGGAAGGTCTCGGTGCCCGGCGTGAACCGGGAGACCCCCTTGTTGGTGCTCATCCACAGGTCGCCGCGCCGGTCGCTGAGGATGCCATAGACCACATCGTTCGGCAGGCCGTCCTTCTCCATGTACCGACGGAAGGTGCGCGTGCGCTTGTCGAAGCGGTTGAGGCCGCCACCATTCGTGCCCACCCACAGGTACCTCTCCGGCTCCATCGGGTCGGGGAGGAGGGAGAAGATGATGTCCACACTGAGGGAGGTGCTATCATCCACCACGTTGTGGTAATGCTCCCACGCGCCGGTGGCCGTGTTCAGGTGCAGCAATCCCTTCATGGTGCCGGCCCACACCGAACCGTCGGCGTCCACCTGTATGGCCTGGGTGAATAGATAGGGTGTGTGCACAGGTGTGACCGGGAATCGCCAACGCTTGAAACGCTCCGTGCGCTTGTCGAAACGGTAGAGGTGCGTGTCACAGCCGAACCAGAGGTCCTTGCCGTGCGCCACGAGCGGGAAGATGGTCTTCACGCGGTCGATGGGCCGGCCCTGCTCATCGGCAATGACATGATCCTCGATCGCACCTGAACGCGGGTCGTAATGCGCGAGTCCGCCCTTGCTCATCCAATAACTCCCGTCATCGTCCTGCACCACGGCATGCGTCTCCTCCACGTAGCCCCTGTAATGCTGAAGCAATGGGTCCGTATGATCATCGATGTCGATGGTGTAGCGGCCCGTTGCGGGGTCGAGCACGCGCAGGAATTTGCCCAAGCGCTGGCAGACCAGACCGTCCTTGTTCGTCCGTTGCATCCAGTACACACTACCATCCATCTGCGGATGGAAGCGCTCGATGCGGTCGTCATAGGTGAGCACGCCATAGCCGAGGGTGCCCACCCAGAGCAGTCCGTTATTGTCCCGGAAGACCACGCCGGTGTTCTGCATCACCTCATCCAGGCGCGGGTCCTTCGCGAGCACACGGGTCAGCTTCCGCCTGTCAGGGTCGAAGCGCAACAGCCAGGTGCAGCCGATCCAGACGCCATGCTCTTTGTCCACGAGCAGCTGTTCGGTCTCGAATCGCTTGCCGTTCGGGTAGTCGCCCTCGAGGAGCATGGTCCCTTGCAGCGTCGTGGTATCGTATTCGGCGATGAAGAAGGGGAAGACCCCGTAGACACGCCCGGTGGCCGGATCGGCAACGAATTCACCGTTGATGCTCGTGTTCCTCTCCTCGCTCCAGAGCCGACCGGCGAAGGAGAGATCCAGCGTATCGATGCGCTGTACCCAGCCATCCTGCTGGGTGGTGATCACGAAGGGGAAACTGCTGCGCAGGTAGCCCCATACGCGTCCGCTTCGGTCCAGGGTGATCCGGCTCTGGGTACTGAAGAAGCGCTCCGCCACGAAGCTGGTGCCATCCGGACGGCGTCTTACCCGGTAGAGGCCCTGCGTGGTGGCCGCCCAGGTGTTGCCATGCGTGTCGTGCACCACGTCCAGCACATAGGTGACCTTGTCCTCCGAAACGAGCGGAACGTGGGTGAACCGATCCGTCCGACGATCGAGCACATCGAGGCCTCGGGCGGCCAGGCCCACCCACAGCGCACCATCCGGTCCTTCCTGCACCGCGGTCACGTAATTCTCCGCCAGGCTCGTGCTGTCCTCCGCGCTGTGGCGATATACCTTGAAATGGTGGCCATCGTAGCGGTTCAGCCCATCCTTCGTACCGAACCACATGAAGCCGTAACGGTCCTGGGTGATGCTGTTCACCATGCCCTGCGAGAGGCCATCCTTGATGGTGAGGTGCGAGAAGGGCAACACCAGCGTGTCCAACTGGCCGACGACCGGCAGCCAGGCCAGGAGCAGGGCTATGCTGGCCGCCTTCCTCATGTGCGATCGCTCAGCAAGGTCCGAAGTTCGCTGAGCAGTTCCTCCCGGCGGAAGGGTTTGGGCACGAAACCGTCCATGCCGGCCTCGTGGCAGCGGGCGATCTCGGTGTCCAGTGCATTGGCTGTCATCGCCAGGATGGGGATGCGCCGTGTGCCGTGGATCAATTCCGCTTCGCGGATGGCCCGGGTGGCATCGTAGCCGTTCATCTCGGGCATCTGCACGTCCATCAGGATCGCATCGTAGCCATGGAGCAGTGCCTGTTCCACCGCCTCCTTCCCGTTGCGCGCCACATCGATGCGCACGCCGGGGATGGCATCGGTCAATTCGTCGGTGGCCACCATCAGGTTGAACTCGTTATCGTCCGCAACGAGGAGCCGCAGGTCGTGGAGTTCCACATTGCTCTCCGTGGTCGGTCCAACATCCTCCGGCGCGACGACGGTGTAGGGGATGATCGTCGTGAAGGTGGTTCCGGAACCCAGCTTGCTGTCCACGGTCAACTTGCCACCGTGCAGTTCGGTCAATCGCTTGCTGATGGCGAGGCCGAGCCCCGTGCCGCCGTAGCGTCCGTGCCCATCGCTGTACGCATAGGCCTTGTTGAACTCCTCGAAGATCGAGTCCATGCGCTCGGGAGGGATGCCGGGGCCGGTGTCACTTATGGCGAAGACCATGGACATTCCGTCGGTGGTGATCGGGCCTGCCGTCACCGTGATGTCCACATGGCCTTCGCGCGTGTATTTCACCGCGTTCTCGGCGAGGTTCATCAGCAACTGGCGCAGGCGCGTGGTGTCGCCGAGCACGGACCGTGGCAGGTCGTCTTCGATCTCCGATCGCAGGCCGAGCCCCTTCGCCGCTGCGCGCGGTGCAAGTTCCTCGATGATCGTCCGTACCACGTTGACCGGGTCCATGGGGGTCATCTCCAACTCCAGCCGGTCAGCATCGAGCTTGCTCAGGTCGAGGATGTCGTTGATGATGTGCAGCAGGTTCTCGGAGCTCTGGCCGATGGCGTTGAGGTACACCTCCTGGTGGGGCAGGTGCGTGTTCCGGCGCATGATCGTCGTCATGCCCATGATGGCGTTCATCGGCGTGCGGATCTCGTGGCTCATGTTGGCCAGGAACCGCTCCTTGAACTTCTCGCTCTGTTCGGCCCGCTGCTTCGCGCGTTCGAGGTCCTGTTGCTTCCGCTGCAAGGCCCGCCTGCTGCGCGCTGAGAAACGCAATCGACCAACAAGCCCGATGGCCAGCAGGACCAGGATCCCTCCACCGGCCATGTACAGCTGCCGCTGGCGCTCGGCCGATCCCAGCTCCGCCTGCTGTTCCAATCGTCGCTCCTCATCGTCGCGTTCCTTCTC
>JAGQVR010000208.1 GCA_020437875.1 Flavobacteriales bacterium | reverse complement strand
GCCGGGTGATCGACCAGGCCATCATCGATCCTACCGAGGTGATCCCCTGCCCGCAAGGCCTGTTGCTCTGGCTTATCAAGGGCTCTGAAGGCGAACGCTTCGTCGGACGTGTGTTCGTGCCGTAAAGCCCGTCGAGAACGAGCTTCTTCGTAGGTGATCTATACGGCTCCGGAGCCCTCCGGCGGGAGCACCTGGATGGTGCTGGAGGCGAAACGCACCCGGTCCCGCGCAGCGCTCACATCGCGCAGCAGGCGGCCGTAGAGCGCATCCTTCGTCCCCCGCCGGTTCTTGTAGCCCACCACGTAACGCAAGGTGTACTCCACCCAATTGTCATTGAAGGATAGGGTGACCCATGGATCCGTGCGGGCATCCTCGATGAGGTACTTGTTCACCATCGTGCGCCATTGGGCCTTGGAACTGGCCGGCAGCTCACCGGCGATATCCCGCAACGCACGCTCCATGATCGCACGGGCCTGGTCATGGTCACTGCCGAAGGTGATCGGCACCTTGATCTCGTCCCAGAGGAACGGGAAATCACTGGAGTAGTTGAAGACGGGTTCCTTGAAGACGAAGCTGTTCGCCACGCGCACGATCCGGCCATTGTACAGGTCGCCATCCACCCATTGTCCCACTTCCATGATGGTCGTGCGCAACACACCGATGTCGATCACATCACCCTTCGTGCCCCCGAGTTGCACGCGATCCCCCGTCCGATAGAATCCACCGAACATCACCGCCAGCCAGCCGGCCACCGAGGCGATGACCTCCTGCAAGGCGAAAGCGATGCCGGCGGCGGCGAGCCCGAAGGTGACCGAAAGTGCGCCGAGCTTGTCCCTGAACAGGATCAGGCTGCAGAGCACCACCAAGGCCATGCCCATGATATCCACCAGCTTCCGACCGCGGTACCGACCATCGCTGTCAGCGGCACGCCGGTTCACCTGGGCCTTGAGAATGCGAACGAGCACCCACACCACCACGAATAGCGCGGCGAGCTCAGCCAGACGGACGAGCGCCGGCTGCAGGAACCAAGTCTTCAATTCATCCATCCATGCGGCATTCGAAACCGATGAACAAGGTATCTTTCCTTTCGGAAGAGGCCGCTGATGATGGTCATCGAAGTCAGCTGTTCCAGTTCGACAACCTTTTGGAAGCGATACGTCGGAACCATGGCGGGTACTTGCGTAATGTCCACATCAACATGAAAAGGACCACCTTCAATCTGCTCGTCGGATCGCTGCCACTGGTGGCGCACTCCCAATGTCAGATCGTTTCCATCGATGTGACGAACCAATGCGGGCCGAACGCCCCCTTCGTCACGATCGACCTCACAGGCGGTGTTCCCCCCTATCAACTCACGTTCACCGGCTCGAACGGTGTTGTTCTTAACGCCCAGAGCTTCGCACAAGGGACATTCTCCACCTACCTGCCCACTTCACCACTGATGGACAGCCCGGTAGATGTGGTGGTGACCGATGAGCTGGGATGCATGGCAACGACCACTGCCTACTTCAACCATTATGTGGCCTATTCAGCGGAGGTCTGGTTCGAGCAAGCCTGTCCACCGACAATGGGTACGCTGTTCTGGAGAGGTACATTCGACATCATCGGCAGTCCGGGGAATCCGGACCCATGCGGCGGCGGACTGGAATATGCCATTGATCGGGACGGCCTTTACCTGAGCGGTGTCTTCCCGAACGGATGGAGCCAGCTCGCCAATGGCTTCTGGCGCTTCGACACGCCACTCGCCACCGGATACGGCTATTCCGTCATCCTGTACACCCCGAATACGTCCTCAGGTTGCTGGGGGGGGGCGAACGTGGTCTATTGTGCAACGTCCTCCGGCGGTAACGCAAGCTCCTCCAGCTGCGGTCAACAGTTCCATTTAAAGGCGGCCTTGGGCGGTGCCTTGCCCTCGGGCACCCTCATGCGCGATGACCTCCGTGCAGCGAACCTGCTGCCGCTCACCGAGCCCTACACGGCCTTGGGCTATCTGTACACCGGCTCCCCGACCGCCCTCAGCACCACGCAGGACGTGCTCAATACCACCGGTGTCAACGCGATCGTGGATTGGGTCGTGGTCGAACTGCGTTCGGCGACCTCACCCGGAACGGTGCTGTATTCAGCTCCATTCCTCCTCCAACGCGATGGCGACGTGGTCGGCATGAACGGATCCACTTTCCTGACAGCTCCACTCCCCCCGGACCTCTATCACATCGCGATCCGCCATCGCAACCACTTGGGCGTGATGACCGCCGCGCCTCAATGGTTGAACAAGGACCTGTACTCCACCCTGACCGTTGATCTTCGGAACGGATCACTTTCGATATATGGAACAACGGCGCGGATGCAGGTGGGAAGCGTACACTGCCTGTGGCCAGGCGACGCCACCTTCAATGGCCAGGTGAAGTACGCCGGTGACGGGAACGATCGCGACCTGGTCCTCCAAGGTATTGGCGGCGCTGTGCCCACCAATGTGGTCGGCAACGCTTACGACACCCGCGACGTGAACCTCGATGGGGCCATCATGTATACTGGCACCAACAACGACCGCGACATCATCCTGCAGACGATCGGCGGCGTGGTGCCGACGAACGTGCGGATCGCACAACTGCCGTGAACCAGACCCCTTCACGCCCGAACTCCCCGGTCTTCTCGTCCAAGCATCAGCCCGTCACCACCGGATGCTTCGGTTGGTAGATACCCACATTGCCACCGCCCGGCAGCGTGAAGGAGCTCATCCATCCCCATCCCTGGTCGGTCACGGCACCGTGTGCCACACCCTTCTCCTTCAGGTCGCGCAGGGTGCCTTCGATGTCGTCGCACACGAAGTGCAGCTCGTGCCGGTCGTTCGCCTTGTCCGGATGGATGGCGAGTTCCGTGGGTGGCAGCTTGAAGATGAGCCATCCCCCACCGGCATCCACGTTCGGGTACTTGAGCACATCGCGGAAGAAGGCGCGATCGGCCTCGGCGTCGGTGCTATAGATGATGATGTGGGCTGAGGTGATCATGGGGAATGCGTTGGGAGGATGACTGAAGGTATGTGCGATGTACGTGAAGGTGAACGGAGGGTCGCAAGATCCGCTATGAAACGGGACCGACCCCAAGGACCCTTCAGGCCTCCACCACCGGACCTGCCGTTGGCTCGCCTGACCTGAGCACCTTGTCGCGAAGCACATCGCACAAGTACTCGAATTGCTCAGGTGTCATGCTCGCTTTGGTGTACATCCGTTCGTCGTGTGCGACAATGACCGCATAGTCCTCGTGCAACTCCACCCGCTTCACGGCTTCCCATCGCGTAATGAACTCAGACCCTTTATGACGAAGTATGAAGCCGTCCTGCTGGATCTGAAGCGAACCCTCACCACCATCTTCAGACTCTTTGGCCCACCGATGGACCGATGACCGCATTCTGAAGACACGAGCGAAGGCATTGATCAGCAAGCCCAAGGCACCAAGAAGGAAGATGGCGGCCAGTACGCTCAACCACGATGCTGACTCCCAGATCAGCGAACAGGCCACCAATGCGATCGCCGCGAGTAAGACCTTGAGGAAGATCCTGCGATGGACCAAGGTGTAAGGGCTTCGGAACGGATCCAACGTTCTGCGCTTCGCATATAAAGCGAGCAGGTCCTTCCTCTTGTTCCTAAGGACGATGGGCTGGTCCATGGTGTGAATATCTGACGGGAACGCCAAACGCCCCATCATTCCAACGAAGAGGCACTGACGATCATGTCGAAGACCAGCTCACGCTCTTTCCGTCATTCGAGAATTCGGAATGGTGAAGCCCGATGTCATTGGCAACAACTACGATCCGGCCGGGTGGTCCGCAATGGAGAACGATCGAATGAATAAAGCGCACTTGTCACCTATCACTCCCGCACGAGCCGGGCACGCGAACCGGAGGCGATCAACTCCAGCATGAACACACCCGAGGGTAGCGCACCCAGGTCCACTCCATCGTAGTAGCTGCCCTGCATCACCGCTCGCCCATCCATCGCCCGCAATACGAACCGCTCGCCCGGACGTACATCCTTCAACCGGACCAGACCCGCCGATGGCACCGGATAGGGCTGCAGCACCTTGCCTGCCTCCAGTTCGTGTACGCTGCTGAGCACACATCCGTCCGAGAGCGCGTTGGCCGGGGTACGATCCAGCATGGGAACATCACCCGCGGTCAAGGTCGTGGGCGTTGCGCTTGCCGCAATGTTCGAGACCGTAGGTGTGAACGGCGCCGACACCACCGTGGTGATCGCTGTGAAGTCACAAGCCTGCCCATCCTCCGTGATCTCGAACACCATGCCGCCATTGGTGCCCACCAGCCCACCATTGCCGGTGCGCGTGAAGGACCCGATACCGCCGAAACAGGTGGCGCAACCCGTGGAGGAGGAAAGGACACCCCCTGAGGTCAGCTTCATCAAGCGTGGTGCGAAGCCGGATGAGGCGGCCACCAACAAGGATCCATCCGCCAGTTCGGTGACCGCCCCTGCGAAGAGGCCGCCCGCATCCGTGAGCTTGGTGGTCCATATCGGATCACCATTGCCGTTGAAACGCATCACGAAGGCCGCCGTGGTGCTCGCCGTCTCGCGCGCGGTCATGATGCACGCGAACTCACCATTGCTCAAGGTCACCGCATCCGTGGCCTCCTCGAACTGCGTCTCCGCACTGCCCAGATCGTACTGCTTCATCCATTGCACCCCGCTCCCATCGATCCGGGCCATGAGGACCTGTGCTTCCGCGCCGTCCACCCGCGAGCCCACGAGGATGTGGTCGCCCGGTGTGCCGGTGGCCGTGCCATCGTAGAAGCGCTGCGGCACATCGTCATTCGTGCTGATCTCCATCGCGTTCCACGCTGTACCACTTGCATCGCCTTCCAAGCGGTAGAACAGATCGGAGAAGAAGCCATCGGTGT
>JAGQVR010000207.1 GCA_020437875.1 Flavobacteriales bacterium | reverse complement strand
TCCTGACCTATCGACGCGGCGCCTACTTCACGGTGGGCTTCGGTCTCCGCTTCTGAACCCATCGATACGCATCACGAAGCCCGGCGCTTGTCCGGGCTTCATGTTTGATGGAATTAACCGATCCTTAATACGACGTGACGATCGGATAAGATCCGCGTGACGGTGGGCTAAGAGCAGGGTGGTCCATTTGCAGTGTCAAAACACAACGACGACCATGACCATTACGAAGACCCACGCGCTGAGCCTGTTGATGCTCGCAGCCGTGTCCGTGACACTCCCCGGCTGCAAGAAGAAGGAAGGTTGCACCGATCCCACCGCGACCAACTACGATCCGGATGCGGACAAGGACTGCTGCTGCGAATACGCGGCCACACCCACCCCGTCGAACACGGTGACGGTCTCGGGCAGCATCACTGCCAACACCGCCTGGGACAACGACCACCAGTATCTACTGTCCGGATTCGTCTATGTGGAGGATGGCGTGACCCTGACCATCGAACGCGGCACCGTCATCAAGGGGGACAAGCCCACCAAAGGCACCCTGATCGTGAAGCGTGGCGCCCGCATCCTCGCCGACGGCACTGTTACCGAACCCATCGTCTTCACCAGCAACCAACCCGCCGGTTCCCGCGATCGCGGTGACTGGGGAGGTGTGATCATCTGTGGCCGTGCACCGCACAACCAGCCCTCCGATCCGATCGTGGAAGGTGGCCCCGATGCGACCTACGGCGGCACCAACCCGGCCGATGACAGCGGTATCCTTCGCTACGTGCGCATCGAGTTCGGCGGCATCGCCCTCCAACCCAACCAGGAGATCAATGGCCTCACCCTGGCCTCCGTTGGCAGCGGCACCGTGATCGACCACGTGCAGGTGAGCTACAGCGGTGACGACAGCTTCGAGTGGTTCGGTGGTACGGTGAACGCGAAACACCTTGTAGCCCTCGCCGGACTCGATGACGACTTCGACCAGGACTTCGGCTGGCAGGGCATGGCCCAGTTCGCCCTCGCCTTGCGCGATCCGAACAGTGCCGATGTGAGCGGAAGCAACGGCTTCGAGTGCGACAACGATGCCGCCGGCAACTCCGCTGCTCCCTATTCACAAGGCACCTGGAGCAATGTGACCATCCTCGGCCCGCTCACGGTGAGCAACACCATCAACGACCTGTACAAGCGCTCGATGCACCTGCGTCGCAACACGCAGACCCGTGTGTACAACTCCGTGTTCACCGGTTACCCCACGGGCCTGCTGCTCGATGGCAGCACCACAGAGGCCAACGCCACGAACAACGACCTGCAGATCCGTAATACGGTCCTCGCGGGCATGACCAGCAACTTCGCCGTGGCCAGTGGCAGCAGCTGGGACCTGAGCTCCTGGTTCAGCACCGCAGGTTGGAACAACGCCGTGTACCCGAACACCAGCGACCTGGGCCTTGCCCTGCCCACGAGCCTGACGAACCCACAGCTCCTGCCCGAGAACGCGAGCCTGCTCATGAGCGGCGCGGACTTCAGCAATGCCCCCCTCACCAACTCCTTCTACGAGGTGGTGAGCTACCGCGGAGCCTTCGGAACCACCGATTGGACCAGCGGCTGGACCAACTTCAACCCACAGAACACCGCTTACTGATCGACCTCTTCGGGATCTAGGTGCGAATGCGCGAAGGGTCACACCGGACGGTGTGGCCCTTCGTGCGTTCAGGTCGCCAGCATCGGCTTCGAGAGCCAAAGCAGGGCCGCGTAACGCGCCGCCTTCCCCAGCGCCATCAAGACCGCTGTAGGGATGAACGAAGACCGCACCAGGCCCAGGGCCAGGGCGATCGGGTCGCCGACCACCGGCAGCCAGCACAAGAGCGCCGCCCATGAACCGTAGCGCCTTGCGAAGCCCTTCCAGCGTTCAGCCTTCTCCGGAGCGATCCCGGATGGTTCAGCAAGCCGTTCCGAGGGTATCCAGCGCCCGATCCCATAATTGGTGAGCCCGCCCAGCGTATTGGCCGTGGTCGCCACCAGGAGCAGGGTCATCGGCTCGCCCCCCATCGCGGCCATACCGAGCAGCACCGCCTCTGAACTGAAGGGAAGGATGGTCGCGGCGAGGAAGCAGGCGAGGAACAGGCCGAGCAGCCCCCACTCCATCCATGCAGGCCCCAATTCCATCGGGGCAAGATAGGCGGCTACCTTCGGCATGGACTTTGACTTCCGCCCACCATGACCCGGTCAACGCTCACCACCACGGCTTGCGCCCTGCTGTTCTCCGCTTCTGCACAGGTGAACAACAACGACAATTTCTGGCAGCAGCGCTCCTCCACGGTCAGCGGTGGTCTGGAGCTCGGCGTTCCGCTCGGGGAGTTCGAGCACACTTGGGGCAGCACCGTGTACGGCATTTCGGCCAACATCGCGATGCCCATGCGCAACCTGCCGCTCGAGTTCGGCTACGACTTCTCCTGGGGGCGCATGGGCAGTGAATACAGTACGCCCCGGGCCAGTGGTGGCCTGCTGAGCGCCGTGCAGCAACAGAGCGTGGACGTGAAGTGCAACATCTATGGCCACCATGCCCTGGCCCGCCTGAACCCGTTGCGCGGCAACATCCGGCCATATGGCGAGGTCATGCTGGGCGCACGCAACTTCGTTACCCGAAGCACTGTGACGACCGAGGAAGGCGTGACGGGTGATGAACGTGATGGTTCCTGGGTGGCCAGCAGCGGCTGGGCAGTGGGCCTGATGTATGGCATCGGTCGGCAGGTCTTCCTGGAAGGTCGCGTAGAACGGCTCTTCAACGGCAAGGTGGATTACGTGGACCCACGCACCATCGAGATCGCCAGCGATGGCGGCGTGACCTACGAAAAGCTCAACAGTCGCACCGAATCACTGCAGATCCAGGTGGGCATCGGCCTTCGGTTCTGATGCACGCGGGATCCCCGACGAGCTGTTGGTAACCTTTGCGTAACGTGGTCCCCGGGCGTTCAAGGACCCCACCATTTGCTCGTAAACTTGCCCCGACAAGCCGGACCAGAACGTCCGCCATCTCCCATTGGACGGGCAGAAACGCATCCATAGCGCACTCGTATCCGTGTTCCACAAGGATGGGCTCGAACCCATCATCCGGGAACTCGACAGGCTCGGTGTCCACCTCTATTCGACCGGAGGCACCCAGGAGTTCATCGAACAGCTCGGGGTGAAGGTGACGCCGGTCGAGGACCTGACCACCTATCCCAGCATCCTCGGCGGACGGGTCAAGACCCTGCATCCGAAGGTCTTCGGTGGGATCCTTGGCCGCCGCGACCTGGAAAGCGATGTGGCCCAGTTGGAGGAATACGCCATCCCGCCCATCGACCTGGTCATCGTTGACCTGTACCCGTTCGAGGCCACCGTGGCGGCGGGCGGCAGCGAGAGCGCCATCATCGAGAAGATCGACATCGGCGGCATCAGCCTCATCCGCGCAGCGGCCAAGAACCATGCGGATGTGGTGATCGTGCCAGCCCGCGAGAACTATGCGGAGCTCCTTCGTTCGCTGAAGGAACAGGGGGGATCCACCACCCTGGCCCAGCGCAGGGCCTTCGCCACCGCCGCCTTTGCCGTGAGCTCCCATTACGACAGCGCCATCCACAACTGGTTCGCTGGCGCGAATGCCGACCTGCGACTGAGCGCAGGACCGACCACGGTGCTCCGCTACGGTGAGAACCCACATCAATCGGGTTCCTTCCATGGCGATCTGGCCGGGATGTTCGATCAGCTCAACGGGAAGGAACTCAGCTACAACAACCTGCTCGACCTGGATGCGGCGGTGGAGCTGATCGATGACCTCGGCACGATCAAGGGCATCCCCTTCGCGATCCTCAAGCACAACAACGCCTGCGGCGCGGCTGTGCGCCCCACCCTGAGGGAAGCCTGGGATGCCGCCCTGGCCGGCGATCCGGTAAGCGCCTTCGGTGGTGTGCTCATCACAACGGCCACCGTGGACAAGGCGACGGCCGAGGCCATCGACGCGCTCTTCTTCGAGATCATCGCCGCCCCGGACTTCGAGCCCGAGGCATTGGAGACCCTTCGCAGGAAGAAGAACCGCATGATCCTGCGCCGTAAACCCACCCCACGGCCGGCGAACAAGGTGCGCACAGCGCTGAACGGCATCCTGACGGAGGCCGCTGATACCGTGGTACCCGCCCGGGACGCCATGCGCACCGCCACGACCAAGGCACCCACCGGACAGGAGCTGAACGATCTGGTGTTCGCTTCCATCCTGGTGAAGCACACGAAGAGCAACGCCATCGTGCTCGCGAAGAACGACCAGTTGCTCGCGAGCGGAACCGGGCAGACCAGCCGGGTGGACGCGCTTCAACAGGCCATTGCCAAGGCCGGCCGGTTCGGCTTCGACCTCGACGGCGCCGTGATGGCCAGCGACGCCTTCTTCCCTTTCCCGGATTGCGTGGAGATCGCACACCAGGCGGGGATCACCGCCGTCGCACACCCGGGTGGCAGCATCCGCGACCAGGACAGCATCGACTTTTGTAACGCGCACGGCATGGCCATGGCCATCACCGGAACACGTCATTTCAAACACTGAGCACGGCCCATGAGCTGGTTCAATTTCTTCACCCAGGAGATCGCGATCGACCTCGGCACCGCCAACACCCTGATCATCAACAATGACAAGGTGGTGGTGGACGAACCCAGCATCGTGGCCGTGGACCGCGCCACCGGCAAGGTGATCGCCGTGGGACGCCAGGCCCAGCAGATGCATGGCAAGACCCACGAGAACATCAAGACCATCCGGCCGCTGAAGGATGGCGTGATCGCCGACTTCAAGGCCGCCGAGGACATGATCAAGGGCATGATCCGCATGATCAAGCCCGGTCGTCAGCTCTTCACGCCGAACCTCCGCATGGTGATCTGCATCCCCAGCGGCATCACGGAGGTGGAGA